>JANNFH010000025.1:0-9358 GCA_031379565.1 Alphaproteobacteria bacterium | reverse complement strand
CAAACACGATGTAAGCGAGCCCGCGATACGCGGGCGCGGTGTCGGCGCCCTCGATCGTCTCGATCAACGGATCGGGCCCTTGGGTTTCGCCGCCAACATGCACGCGCCATGATACCTGGGACAGATCGAACGGCTCGCCATTGGCCCAAGCCCGCCCGATGCGCACGATCTCACCCTCGCAGAGCCCAACCGCGAACGAGAGCGAGTAAGTGAAATCCGTGCGCGTCGCGCGCGCGCCGCCGCCTTTGCCTCCACCGCCGACCTCGGTGGTCTCTTCGTGCTCCTTGAAACGCGCCGCCCAAATTACCTGACCGGCGATGCGTACGCGGCCGTAGACCGCCGGAATCGACGCCCCCTCGGTTGAGCCCTGCAAATGCAAATCGGTGAGGCGCGCGCCTTCAGAATGACGCGTTTCGCCGAACAATTCGTTGTCGATGGCGCGGCCGATGGTGGCGCCGCCGATACGGCCAAGGGTGGAACCTATGGCGCGAAACGCCGCCGGCACGATGCGCGCGCCAAGCGCCTGGCCGATGGTGGAAAGGACTAATTCGGCCATGGCGCTGCTCCTGGAAAGGAAAACGCCGCCGCTAGGCGCACACGCCACCAAGGCGCGAACCGCGAGCGCACCACGGCGCGCCCCCAATAAGCGTGGATCAGCCGATCCTCTTGGTCGAGAAAAGCAGCGTGTTTGATTGGAGAATTCGAATCCATGCGAAACAACAGCACATCGCCTGGCGCAGCTTCATCGATCGCGATCGCATGCAGATGCCGCCGCGCGGCGGCGAGCAGCGTCTCCGCCCCATTGCGCTCGGCCCAATCGGGCGTGTAAGCGGGCGCGGATTCGGGTTCGGCGCCGTAGAGCGCGCGCCACACGCCGCGCACCAGGCCAAGGCAATCGCAGCCGGCGCCCTTGGCGCTGGCTTGGTGGCGGTAGGGCGTGCCGATCCAGTCGCGCGCTTCGTTGAGAATGGCGACGCGAACAACTAGCTCCATCGCGAGCCGCCATCATGAATTTGCCCCGCCTCCGGCCCCGATTGCACGGCATCGTTGCCAGGCATGTGCGGGAAGCCGCGAAAGTTCATGGCGTTGGCGAATTTGGCGCGGCAGGTTTCGTGGCGTTTGTCGCAGCCGGCGTAGATCGTGAAAGCGGCGCCGAGCGCCAATACAGCGCCCGGGGCATCGAGCAATTCGATCGCCGCCTCGCCCGCTTCCGAACGATGCGCGGCGATTTCGCTTTCACCGCCGGCGTCCCACACCAGGCGCCCACGCGTGAACCAGCCTTCCGCATATGCGCCCAGACCAGAGGCTCGGAAGGCGGCGGCGTTAACAACGGAGGTGACGGCGCCTTCACCCCGAAACACCGAAGTCTCGATGTTCTTGCCGCATCTGGCGTCGCCGACATCAGCGTCGCAAAAGCGGGAAAACACCCGCCCCACCGGCACGTTTAACGGCGCCTGGAGGCCGCGTAGCTCAGCTTCGAACGCCTGTGCGCCGCGTCGCACTTCCCCGATGCGTCCGGAAAACAAATGAATACGCTGGTCTGGGTCGGTCCAGTCAACGCGGTAGAGATCGACGCTCGCGCCGTCCCACAAGCCGCGGCCAAGGTCTTCTTCCGCGAAGGCTTCTGACGAAAGAGCGCCCGCAATGCTGGCGGTGTCGGCGCCGAGCCCAAGGCTCTTCTCCACGGCGCCAACGCTCAGGCCCACACTCGGCTCACAGGTAAGCGTATCGAACTGAATCTGGCGATCGTGATCCGTGAAACCGAACACCTGCCCGTCGCGGCGCGTGATGCGCCAGACGTGGGCGAGTGAGGTCACGCCTTCGGCAAGGCTCGCGGCAATGGCAGCGGGAATTTCACCCATCAGATCAGAATTTCAACCAAGGGTGCGGCCAGCGCGCGCCCGGCGCCGAAGCCCTCCAGCGCCAGATCAAGCCGATCGACATCGAAGCGGACGGGCGTGTCGAACAAATAGCCCGCGCTTACAGCTGCGCCGAGCGTGGGCGGGGTAGCGAGCGTGACCACGCCGCTGGCCGCATCGACGGAAAATGCGCCGCCTGCCAGCTCGACGCTCGAGACCGCGATACGGACGCTGCCGGCGCCCGGTTTCTTTATTGGGCGCGTATAGGCGCCCGCGCCGGCGCCATAAATTTTGACCAGTTGAAACGCGGTCTCGCTGCCATCGCCCACGCCAATTTGTTGGTCGCCTGGCGTTGGTGTCTGCAACGGCGCGCACGATTTCCAATCGAACGGGTCGCGAAAGCGGAATCCGTGCAGCTTGCCCCGCCGCGCTTCGAAGAAGGCGATCAGCGCGTGCACCTCGTCGAGCGTGCGCACTGCGCCGCCAATATCGTAGCGCCGCCGCCCGTGCGCCCAGGGCGCGTTGCGCACCTCCGCGCCAGAACCTAAGGCGACAATGTCGACGCGCCGCTCAGGGCCGCCGCTGGCGCCCAACGCAAATGGCAGCGGCAAGAGCGCCTCGTGAAAACTGCTCACAGGTTGCGCCTCCCATAGGCGACGGCGCGCGCGATTTGCGCGGCGATCTGGCCCTGGTGACGGGCGATGCTGGTCGCATCGGCGTCAGCGCCGAGGTGAAAATGCACGTTGACCGCGCCACTTCCAACCGACGAAACGGCCCCCGACTGACGCGGCACGAACATTTCCGGGCCGCGCTCGCCGACCAAATAGGCGCCGCCAGTATTCACCGAGCCTCCCCCGGCCTTGGCGCCGAAGAACGACATTCCCGCGCCTTTGCCGAAAATTTGGCTGAGCGCGAGCCTGGCCAGCTCTTCGAGCACAACCTTGGCCAAACGTTTGAACGATACTTCTCCGCTCAACGCCGCGCGCGAGAGTGTTTGCGCGATGCGCGCGCCGGCGCGGTCGAACGCCGCGCCCACGTCGTCGGCTGCGCGTCGGGCTGGACCTTGCGCGAATTCATTCAACGCTGCGCCGGCGCCGCCCAACTCGGCTTGGAAGCCGGCGAGATCAAATCCTGGTTTTGTGTCGGTCATGTCTGTTTGTCCGGAAAGCTTGCGGCGAGTGCGTCAAAGTTGGCTCGGTCAAGGATGGCGGAACGCGGCGCGGCAATGAGCGCGCGCCATTCTCTCAAGCTCAGGCGCCAGAAAAGAGCGGGAGGCACCCCGACGCCCAACGCTGCGTTCAGCCATGCATTCCATGGCGTCCGCTCAGGTTGCATCGTCGAACGCAATCCGAAACGCCTCGGCCACAGCCTCCGCCGCGGCGCGCGGATCGATACGCATGTTTGCAAGTTCCGCGGCGCTCAAACCCGCACCACCGCCGCCTGTGAGCGCGGCCAGGACAATCAACAAGTCCGAAGCCGTTAGCCCCGCCAAGCGGGCCCCCAATTCGGTGAAGGACGCGACATCGAAAGCCGCTTCAAGCTCCGCGAGCGCGCCCAGCGTAACACAAAGCTTTCGTTCCTGGCCGCCGATGGCAAGTATAACCTCGCCGCGTGCGCGATTGTGCGGAGCGCCCATCACAGCGCCGCGAAGCTGACGACGCCGGCCGACGCCAGCGTGATGGCGAAGGCGGCCTCGCCATCGTGATCGCCGGAATAGTCCAACGCCTCGACGAGAAATGGCCCTTCGAGCACCCCGAAATCCGGGATTGCGAGTTGAAAGTTGCGCGCGGCTTGGGAAAAGAACGTCTGCTGCAGCAGCGCGTCGGAGGCAGCGTCTTTGAACACGCCGGCGCCGCTGACGCTGGCGGATTTGACTCCAGCGCCGGCAATCAGTTCACGCCACGCTGACGCGCTCTCGCCTGAAGTGCCATCGACGGTGCGGGCGTTGAGAGAAATACTCTTCGCGCGCACGCCGGCCACGGTGGCAAACGTTTCGGGCGCGCCCCCGTTGCCGATTTTGATGAGGACATCGCGTCCTTTTTGTCCGGCCATATTTTCCTCTTATGCAGGTTCAGTGACGGCGCGCAGGCGCAGCACGCCGTGGGTGGTGCGGCCATCGCCGAAGCGAAATACGTCCGCGAATTGCGCGAACACGAACACCAGGCGGCGGCCCGCAGGTTCAAGCGGCGCATCGTGCAGCACTCCGCGCAGCGCGGCGATGACATCGAGCGCCTCGGCGCGCCCGCCGTAACGCGACCAGATGTGCAGCGTGACCGCATGTTCGAGGGCGCCGGCTTCGCTCGCGTCTGAGGGCCTGCTTTCGACGCGGCCAAGCGACACATACGGAAACACCGGGTCGGGGGGCGGATCATCGTAGAAGCGCGCGGGGTCGCCGAGCGCGGCTTTAACGGCTGCGTCCGCCATCGCGTGTTCGCGAATAGCGGCGGCCAAGGCGCGGTCGGCGCTCACAGCATCTCCTCTTCGCAATTGAGTTCGATACGCGGGCCGCCCTCGTCGCGAACGCCGACGATGCGCAGCGGCCGCGCGTTCCAGATGACGCGCCAGCCAGCGCGAACATCTTCGCGACGATTGATCGTGACGCGATACGAAGCCCGCGAAGGCGCCGAATCGTAGGCCGTCGATTGCGCCGCGCCAACCGCGATGATTTCGGCCCAGACCTCGCCTTCCGCGCTCCAGCTCAAAGCGCCGCCGCCCAACTCATCGCCCGCGCGCAGCGGCCGTTCGAGCCGGACGCGCTCGCGCAGAGTGGCGATGCGGTCAATCACAGCCGCACCGGGGAAAAGGGTCGCATCAGCGCTCGAGCGGCATCGGGCATTTGCGCTTCGCCGAGCCGCGCTTCGTAGAGCGCGGCGATGACGTGCAGCACCGCCAAACGCAGCGCGACGGGAAGATCGGCCGCCGCTTCAGCGTAGCCAGCGTCATACTCAATCTCGATGCCGCCCGCCGAGCGCAGCGTCGCCGGCACGCCGGCTTCGAACACCAGCCGAGGCCGATCGCGCGAGCCCTCGATACGATAGCGGCCTGCATCGATGACGCTCTGCGAGCCGTTGGCGGCGAGCAGGCGTACAGTGACGATGCTCGACACTGGCCCCAAACCCAGCACGGCGCCGCCGACGGCGTCACGCCGCCAGATGTCGAGGCTCTCGCGCACGCGCCGTTTGATCAGCGCGCGTCCGCAGCCTGCCTCCACCGCTTCGCGGGCGGCGACGATCAGCGTGTTCAGCAGCGCGTCTTCCACCGCCTGGTCGATGCGGAGAAAAAGCTTTGTCTCCGCCAGCGAGACAGGCTCGCTGGCGGGGGGAGTGACAATGGTTATGGACATGGCTCTCTCTCCCCTCCCCGCGAGGGGAGGGGTCGGGGGTGGGGTGAGCCACCACGATTCAATTTTGCGGTACAAGTTGCGGAGCGAGAGCAATCAGAATGCTGCGCTTCACCCCGCCCCCTGCCCCCTCCCCTCAAGAGGGAGGGGGTTCTGGGTCAGCTCGCGGCGAATTTCAGCGCTTTGATGGCGTCGAAATTCTGCACCCCGCCGGCTACGCGCTTGGTGACGTAAAACAGCACGTAAGGCTTAGCCGAGTACGGATCGCGCAGCATCCGCACGCCGGCGCGGTCGACGATCAGATAGCCGCGGGCGAAATCGCCGAAGGCCATCGCATAGGCATTCGCGGCGATGTCCGGCATGTCCTCGATCTCGGTGATCGGATAACCGAGCAGCGTCGAGGCGCCGCCGCTTTCTGAGGGGTGCCAGATGTAGTGACCATCCGCATCCTTCAGCTTGCGCACCGCCGACACGGTCTTGCGGTTCATGACAAAACGCCCGTTCTGGCGGAATTGCGCTTTCGGCGTGTAGATGAGGTCGATCAGCTTATCGACGGGGTCGGTGGCGTTGAAGGCGCCGGCCGCCCCGGTGGCGACATAGCCGATCTTGCCCCAGACATGGCTCGCTTCCGCGATCAATTCATAAGCCAAGAACCCTTTGGGTTTGTTTTGCGGAGCGAGAGCAATGGTCCCATCGCCGCTGACGAAGGCCGCGCGCTCTTGCCCGGCGAACGCTTCTTCCACTTCGCCGGCGATCCATTCCTCGAGATTGACGAAGCTGTCATCGAGCAAGGTCTGGGTGGCGGCGAGATTGGCGTAAAGCTCAGCGGTGGGGAATTCGAGCAACGCCAATGTCGGCGTCGTCGTTTGGGTACGGTCGCCGGTTTCGGCGACCCAGCCGGTGCCGGCAGCGGTAAGGCTGATCGGCTTCTTGAACACCAGCGCGCCGGTGGTGCGCACCGATGCGATACCGCGCATCGGCGAGACCTGCGCGAGGCGGCTTTCGATCAGCCGGTCGAGCTCGGGCGGGGCGACATAGCCGCCGTCCGGGTTGGAGCCGGCGGAAAGCGCCTTGGCTTCAAAATTGGCCAACGCGCTTTCGTCGCCGCGCCGCAAATACGATCCCCAAGCGGATTTGTGCTCCGATACCGGCGCCGCGTCAGCGCCAAGGCCGGGCCGGCGCCCGTTCAGCGCGCTACGCTCGACGCTTGCTTTGTGTTCGTTGAACGCGCGGTCGATGCGCTCGACTTTTTCTTCGAGCAGCACGTCGCCGCCTTTACGCTCGATCGCCTTCAGCCGTTCGTCATTGGCTTGCTTGAAGCTTTCGAACGCGCGCATGAACGCGTCCTCCTCGCCAACAGGCGTGGCTTTGATTTCTTTCTTCACACTCTTCTCCTTCAGGCCACAGCGCGGATCAGCCCTCGCGCAAGGGTCAGCCGCGCTCGCGGCTGCATGGGGAGGCTCACGATCGAGACCTCCAACAAGTCGATTTCTTCGAGCAAGCGCCCACGGGCGCTCCTGCTAGCGATGATCGGCACGAAGCCGATGGAGAGCCCATCGACACCCCGCGCCAGAGCGCGTTTGGCCCGCCCAGCGCCCGGCATCTCGTCGCGAATCTCGCCGCGGACGAACAGACCTCGGCCATCTTCGGACGTTTCGCTCCAATAGCCGGCGACCGATTTACGCGAATGTTCCAGCAGCATCGGCAGCGGGCTGTTTCGCCGCGCCAAGCTGGCGCGAAACGCGCCGGCGCGCACGACGTCGCGCATGTGATCGGCCACGCCAAACAGCGCGGCGTAGCCCTCGATAATCACGGACGGTCGAGCCGTTGCTCAATGCGCGCCAAGGATCGCCGCGCTTCACTCAATTGCTCCTCCAGCCGCGCCAGGCGCTCAGCCACCTCAGGCTGCGTCGCGACAGCACGTTCGACCTCATCGAGCCGCGCCGCGGCGCGGCCGGTCCACACCAAGCCGCCGGCGGTTTCGAGAAACAACGCCAAGATCAGCGCGAAGGTAATGCGCGGATCGAACTTCATGGATGGCGCCGCTCGGGCGCATCGATGCCGGCGAGTTTGCGCTTCTCGTCCACGTCCAGGAAATCCGCGCCTGTCAAGCGCGACCACAGCGCTTCACGCTCGATGGCCAGCGCCGGCACCGCATCGAAATCCAGATCGATCGCGGCGGGCCCCGCTTGCGGCCAGCGGTCGCCGAGCCAGGCTTCCATCCCGCGTGCGGCTTTCTGCGCCAGCGGCAGCGCCGTGTGGCGCCAGAAGGCTAGGTTGGCTTCTCGGTAGTTCGAATAGGTGTTGTCGCCGGGAATGCCTAGCAGCATGGGCGGCACGCCGAACGCTAGCGCAATGTCGCGTGCGGCGGCGTGGCGCGCTTCGATGAAGTCCATGTCCGCGGGCGAAAGGCTCATCGGGCGCCATTCAAGCCCGCCTTCGAGCAAGAGCGGACGCCCGGCATTGGCTGCGCCGACGTGCGCCTCTTCCAGTTCTTGCTTGAGGCGCTGGAATTGTTCTTCGGTCAAGCGATCGGCGCCGCCGGCGCCGGTGAAGATCAGCGCGCCAGATGGCCGCGCGGCATTGTCGATCAAGGCCTTGTTCCAAGCGCCGCCAGCGTTGTGGATGTCAATGGCGAACGCCGCCGCCTCCATCGGCGAGAGCCCATACCAATCGTCCGCCGGGTGGAACAATTTAAGATGTAGTATCGGCGCTTCGCCGCTCACCGCGTCGCGTTCAAAGCGGCGCACATTGGCGCCGACGCGATGTTCCCAGCCGACCGGCCAACCATCCGCGCCCGGGATGACGCTCATGCGGTCAGGGCGCAGCACATAGAGTTCAGACGGCGCTGCGTCGTCAAAGCTTGCCGCTTCGAGAAAGGTGTTCCCCGATACTTGCAAATGCCCGTAGAAGTTTTCCAGCAATTCAATGCCGGTCTGCTCCGGATTTGGCCGCGCCAACAATTTCGCCAGCGGGTGATCGGCGGGGCCAACACGCAACGGCGCGCTCGCCGCTGCTTCGGCGATGAGCCGCACACAACGATAGGCGATGGCGTTTTTGGAATAGCCCTCGCGCGCGAACACGCCGGGGTCGCGCGCCGACCACACTGGTCGCCCAGGCGAATGCCAGGCCAGCAATTTTCGCTCCGCGCCTGGTCGGCGCAGAGACTTAAGCCAATCAAACATGAAACCCTTCCGTTCAGAACGTTCGCAGTCGCGGGCCTTCGCCCCCGCCCAACAATTCGGTAAGCGCCCAAACCAGCGCGTCGAGGCGGTCCGGGCTGCCGGCAAAGCCGGGCGCGCCGAAACTGCACATCTCGTCCTCAAGCTCGGCGAAGCGCGACATGTGTGCGACGCGTCCTTGGGCGTAATAGATCGCCGCCGGCCCCGCGCGAGCCCGTTTGCTCAAACTAGCGCGTACCAAGCGGATCATGATGTCCGGCGCAGCGAGCGCCAGCACCGCGCGCACCAATTCGCCGCCATTGTTGGCTTCGGCGATGATCTCCGAGGCGCCGATTGCGCGCGCCAATGTCGCCGCGCGCTCGGCCCAATCGTTTGGCGCCAAACCTTGAACGCTTGAATCCGCCATCACCCCCGCGCGGCGCGCGCCGCCTGATCCCCAGGCGCCGGCGCCAATGATGCCGCAGGCATCGGCGCTCGGCCCCAGACTCACCGGCGGATCGACCGCCACGATTATTCTCTCAGGCTGCTCCCATTTCGTGTTTCGCGCGGCTTCAATCGAGGCGCGGGTCCACAGCGCGCCCTCCTGATCCTCGATCAGCTCGCCGAGCAATTCCTGCCGTTCACGTACCGAGCCGCTCCAACTCTCCCGCAACGCGGCGATGAAGCCGGGCGCCAGATTGGCGGCGTTACGCCAAGTCGAACCGCGCGTGACCGCAACACTTGGTTCGGCTAGCAAGCGCTTCAGCACCGGTATCGGTTTCGGCGTTGTGGTGACGAGCTTCAGCGGCGCCTTGCCCAAGCGCAGCGCGTGGGCCAGCGTGGCCAAAGCTTCGTCCGGATAGGTCCAATAGCAAAGCTCGTCGCACCACACCGCGTCGAATTGGGGGCCCCGCAAGCTGTCGGGGTCTTCCGCTGAGAAGCACTGCGCCTGCGCCCCGTTGCGCCAAATCAAGCGCCGCCGCGACGCCTCGTAAATC
>JANNFH010000020.1:0-14816 GCA_031379565.1 Alphaproteobacteria bacterium | reverse complement strand
GGCCGCCCCGGAATGACGGAGCTTTTTTGAGAGCTTAGCGCTGCGCACCCTCTATTGTTTTCTGTTTTCGCACCACCTCCCTACCGTCATTCCGGGGCGCGCGAAGCGCGAACCCGGAACCCGGGGGATCGTGGAGCGCGCACTCTCCGTAGGACAGAAACAAATCCGACATGACTCACGGCCCCTTCCTCCGCCGTCCGCGATACGCATTGCGTCTTGGCTTCGCTGACGCGCCCGTCACGCGCGCGTTCACGCTTTCATTCAGAGCGCTTTGCCGCGCCAGCGGGTCGTCGGCGATGAAGAGTTCGGTTTCTTGCAGGCGTTTGATTTCGTCGCGGAGGCGGGCGGCGGTTTCGAATTCGAGGTCGGCGGCTGCGTCTTTCATTTGCCGTTCGAGGTCGGCGATGTGGGTTTTGAGATTGTGGCCGATGAAGGCGGTGGTGGTTTCGCCGCCGCCGCGGCCTCGCTTATCGCCGCCGGCGCCGCGTTTGAAGCCCATCGGGTCGCGTGGGTCGATGGTGAAGCTGTCTTTCTCGTAGACGGTGTCGAGGATGTCGTGGATGCGGCTGCGGATGCTCTGCGGGGTGATGCCTTGTTCGAGGTTCCACGCCGCTTGCTTGTCGCGGCGGCGGCTGGTTTCGGCCATGGCGCGCTGCATTGAGCCGGTTTCGCGGTCGGCGTAGAGGATGACTTTGCCGTCGATGTTGCGGGCGGCGCGGCCGATGGTTTGCACGAGCGAAGTTTCGGAGCGCAGGAAGCCTTCCTTGTCGGCGTCGAGAATGGCGACCAGGCCGCATTCGGGAATGTCGAGACCTTCGCGCAGGAGGTTGATGCCGATCAGGCAATCGAAGGCCCCGAGCCGGAGGTCGCGGATGATTTCGATGCGCTCGATGGTGTCGATGTCGGAATGCATGTAGCGCACGCGCACGCCTTGCTCGTGCATGTATTCGGTGAGGTCCTCGGCCATGCGCTTGGTCAGCACGGTGACGAGCGAGCGGAGGTTGCGCTTGGCCGCATCCTTCACTTCGGCGATCACGTCATCGACTTGGGAATGGCCGTGCGCTTGCACCGGACGCACTTCCACCGGCGGGTCGATGAGGCCGGTGGGGCGGATGATCTGTTCGGCGAACACGCCGCCGGTGCGCTCAAGCTCCCACGGGCCAGGCGTGGCCGAGACGTGGACGGTCTGGGGGCGCATCACGTCCCATTCCTCGAATTTGAGCGGGCGGTTGTCCAAGCATGAGGGCAGGCGGAAACCGTATTCGCTGAGCGTGCGCTTGCGGCTGAAGTCGCCTTTGTACATGGCGCCGATTTGCGGAATGGTGACGTGGCATTCGTCGGTGAAGATGATGGCGTTGTCGGGGATGTATTCGAACAGGGTCGGCGGCGGCTCGCCGGGCTGGCGGCCGGTGAGGTAGCGGGAATAGTTTTCGATGCCGGCGCACGAGCCGGTGGCCAGCATCATCTCCATGTCGAATGTGCAGCGCTGTTCGAGCCGCTGGGCTTCCAGCAATTTGCCCTCGGCGCGGAATTGGGCGAGGCGCTCTTTCAACTCGTCCTTGATTTGATGCACGGCTTGATCGAGCGTCATGCGCGGGGTGACATAGTGGGAGTTGGCGTAGACCTTCACCGCCTCCAGCCGCGCCGCCTTGCGGCCGGTGAGGGGGTCGAACTCGTCGATGCTTTCGAGTGTGTCGCCGAAGAAGGTGAAGCGCCAGCCGCGATCCTCCAAGTGCGCCGGCCATAGCTCCACATTGTCGCCGCGCACGCGGAACAGGCCGCGGCCGAAGCCGGCATCGTTGCGCTTGTAGTGGAGGGCGACGAGGTTGCGGATCAATTCTTGTGAATCGTAATGGTCTCCGGCTTTCACCGTGAACGTCATCGAGGTGTAGGTTTCGACCGAGCCGATGCCGTAAATGCAGGAGACCGAGGCGACGATGATGACGTCGTCGCGCTCGAGGATCGCGCGCGTGGCGGCATGGCGCATGCGGTCGATCTGTTCGTTGATGTTGGATTCTTTCTCGATGTAGGTGTCGGTGCGCGGGACGTAGGCTTCGGGCTGATAATAATCGTAATAAGAAACGAAATACTCGACCGCATTGTGCGGGAAGAATTGCTTGAATTCGCCGTAGAGCTGGGCCGCGAGCGTCTTGTTCGGCGCGAGGATAAGCGCGGGGCGCTGCACGCGGGCGATCACTTGGGCCATGGTGAAGGTCTTGCCCGAGCCGGTGACGCCGAGCAGGACTTGATCTTGTTCCTGGCGTGAGAGGCCTTCGACCAATTCCGCGATCGCGGTCGGCTGATCGCCGGCGGGTTCGTAATCGCTGACCAACTGGAAACGCTTGCCGCCTTCGAGTTTCTCCCAGGCGCGCGCCGGGCGGTGCGGCGTCCAAACCTCGGCCGCCTTGTCGAAGACGAAGGCGGCGGAGGCTTCGGCTAAGCCGGGGGGCGGGCGCGAGCGGGGCATGGCCAGAAGATAGGGCCGGCCGAGCGGCGCGGCGAGGGCGTGCGCTAGCCCTGTCGGTGGACCCGATGCGCGGCGCCGCCACGCGCAGGCGAGAGCAGGAAACTCCCCATCGCCGCCCGACGCACCGTGACGGTGTCGCCGACGCGAATGTTCACCGTGGCTTGGGCCTCGGTTTGAGCCCAGGTTTGTCCGTTGGACATGACGAAGTTGTGCCGGCCATAGGGGAGGTTGATGATGCGATCGACTTGCATTTCGATGCGTTCGAGGGCCGCGCCATCGTTGTCGCCGGCGCCGATACCTGGGATCAGGCGAGCGAAATTGGGCAAGCTGAATCCGAAGGAATCACGCTGCAAGCCGTCAACGCCTTCGCGATCTAGCGCCACGATCTGCCCAGCGGTCTCCGCTTCGCGCAGACGACCGACTGCCTCGTCATAACATGCCAGACGCGCTGCATTGTCTTGGACCTCGGCGCACCTGTAGGCGTTGGAAAGCGCCTCTGGCGTCGGTGACGGGGTAGGTTGGGCCGAGGCGGGCTGAACGCACAGCAGCAGTATGGCAACGGCGAGAAGGCGCATCCGAATTCTCCACGGTTTCGGTTGCGACACTATAAGGGGCGCCAACTTGGCTTGCCCAGCGCCTAGATGTCAGTGCCGTTAGCGCGCCGGTCAGAACCTGGCGCGGAAAAGCCACAGTGTTTTCACAAGAGCGTCAGCAACCGCTCTGTTCCGTGTTTGTTCGTCGCACTCCATTTGACCTTGGTTAAAATGTGTCGTTAGCGTTGCGCCAGCATGGCGAGACTCGCAGTTGCGCTACTAACAGCGTGGCGCCACGTGCGGTCGGGCGGCGTTCGCCCGAAATATTCCAGGGGGCTTCGGCGGATTTCCCGCGATTGCCCAACGCTCTAGGGGGTTCGAATTATGACGAAGAAGACACAGACTGGACAGCGCAAGTCTCTGCTGGGGGGCGCTTCCCTGTTCGTAGCTGCGGCCGCCGCGCTTTCGGGCGCGCCCGCAATGGCGCAGGATGAAGAAATTGTCGTCACCGGCACGCGCATCACCACGCCGGGCGTGCAATCGGCCAGCCCGATCACGACCATCGGCGCGGATGAAATCGCGCTGCAGCACGAGCCTTCGCTTGAGCGTATTCTTCAGAACCTGCCAATTACGCTGGCCGCCGATGGCCAAGGCGTCAATAACGGCACGGTCGGCACGGAAACGATCAGTCTTCGTGGCCTGGGCTCCAACCGCAACCTGATCCTGATCGACGGTCGCCGGCTGGTTCCGTTCGGCGGCGGTGGCTCAGTCGATATTCAGCAGGTTCCGGGCGCCTTCATCGATCGGATTGATATCGTGACCGGCGGCGCCTCGGCGGTGTACGGCTCCGACGCTATTTCAGGCGCGATCAATTTCGTGACCAAGCGCGATTTCGAAGGCGTTGAATTCAATTACAACCGCTCGGTAACGGGCGAGGGCGATGGCGAGGTCAATGCGTTTGACCTCAATATAGGCGCCAATGTCGCCGACGGTCGCGGCAATGTGGCGATGAATGTCAATTACGTTGACCGCGACGCCGTTCTGTTTGGCGCTCGGCCGTTGGGTCGGCTTGGCATCGTGACCGCCGACGGCAACGGTCTGCCTCAATTCTTGGCGGGTGACCCGCCTTTGGTCTCTGCTGACCCGCTCTGCCAAGGCGAAAGTGCTGTTGATG
Source organism: Alphaproteobacteria bacterium (assembly GCA_031379565.1). Classification (GTDB taxonomy): domain Bacteria; phylum Pseudomonadota; class Alphaproteobacteria; order Caulobacterales; family Aquidulcibacteraceae; genus Vitreimonas. Next base: position 10,642 of record JANNFH010000020.1, on the reverse strand, counting down.
CAGCTGCTGGCGGCTCGACCACGACGCTCCCAACACGCATAGCGCTGGTGGGCACCACCGCGTTTGGGGCGGGTTCTGGCCTCGCGCAATTCCGCACCGACGGTTCGACTGGTGAGAATTGCAGCCGCTTCAACTTCAACCCGTACAATTTCTATCAAACCCCGCTTGAACGCTTCGGCGGCACCGCCATCGCCCGTTATGAGATCAACGAGCATGCCGAGGTTTATGGACGCCTTACCTTTGCCGACACGCGCGTGTTGCAACAGATCGCGCCGTCGGGGATCTTTGCCTCTACGTTCTTTACCAACATGGATAACCCGCTCATTGACGCGGGCGTTCGCGCGGCGATGATTGCGGCGGCGGAAGGGGCGCGCGCTGTCGATGGAACGTTGTGCACAGCGGCCCAGCTCGGGGATCCGTTGTTCCCGAATTGCGTCATTGCGAATTGGGTCGACACGGACGGCGACACGGTCGTGTCCGCGCCGGACGATCTTGCCATCACCTATCGCCGCCGTACGGTTGAGTTCGGGCCGCGTTCCACCGAGTACAACGCCGACACGTTCCAGATCGCTACCGGTGTTCGCGGCGAGATTGCTGAAGGCTGGGATTATGATGTGTACTTGTCGCACGGTCGGGTGAACTCTGCCTATGTTAGTGCTGGGTACACGAACCTTACGAACCTTGAGCATCAAACGCTCACGACCGACGGCGTCACCTGCCGCGGCGGCCAGGCCGGTTGCGTACCGCTCAACCTGTTCGGCCCTTTGATCACCGATGCGGCCGCGATTGCGTACGGATCGGCAGTGGCGATTCAGCGCGTTCACACCGAGCAAACGGTGTTCAACGCGGCGGTGACTGGCGCCCTCCCTGACCCATTCAGCAGCCCATTGTCGGACTCGCCGATCGCCGTCAGTTTCGGCAGCGAGTATCGCTCGGAAAGTTTCGACAACATTCCTGACGAATGCCTGAAATTCCAAGGCGGCGCTGGGTGCTTAGGCGGCGGCGGTGGTACTCTGCCGCTTGCTGGCGAGTATGATGTGTTCGAGGTCTTTGGGGAAGCGATCGTACCCCTGATTAGCGATCGCCCCTTCTTCCAATCGCTTGATCTGGAATTGGGCTACCGTCGGTCGGACTACAGCACCAGCGGCCCCGACGACACCTACAAGTACGGTGTGAATTGGGAGCCGGTTGATGGGCTGCGGGTCCGGGCCATGCGGCAACGGGCGGCGCGCGCGGCGAACATTTCGGAGCTGTTCACGCCGGTTCAACCCTCCCTGTCTAATGCGAACCTTGATCCGTGCTCGATCACCAACGCCGCAGCGTTCCCAGATCCGGTGCTATTCGCGCGCTGCGTCGCGACTGGGGTGGCGCCAGCTCAGGTCGGGGTCCTCGCTGACGGTGTCGTCTCCGGCCAGGTACAATCCTTCGCCGGCACGGTTCCCGGCTCATTGCCGACGCCTGAACAGGCGGACACGACAACGATTGGAATGGTGTTGAACCCAGATCTGGGCGAAGGCTCGTTCATTCAGAATCTGGTGGTGTCGCTGGACTGGTACAAAATTGAGATCGCCGACTACGTCGGCGCCTTCGGCGCCCAGGAAGTCCTCGACGGGTGCTATACCGCTGGCGACACATCTTTCTGCGATTTGATCGTGCGGGTCGGCGGTCAACTTGATCTGCAGGGCGTTTCAGGGATTCAGCTATTCACGCGGAATCTGCTGCGGGCCGAGACCGAGGGTGTGGAACTCGGGGTGAGATTTGGCGTTGATATGGGAAATATGGGCGCCCTCACGTTCGGGCTCAACGCGAACCGGTATTTGAGCAACGAATCTCAGAGCAGTGTTTTCGCGCCCGTAATCGATTGCCTCGGCATCTATGGCACCCAGTGCGGCAATCCTCTGCCCGAGACTCGTTTTGTGGGACGCACGACTTGGGATATCGGTGACTTCCAACTCAGCGGCCTGTGGCGGCATTTGGGCGAGGCGAGCATTGAACCAGTTCAATACGCCCTGCCGAACACCGTGTTCGAACAGTTCAGGCATATCGATGCCTACGACTACATCGACTTGTCCGGCGCGTGGAACGTCACGGACGCTTTCGAAATCAACGCGTCGGTGACGAACTTGACCGAAGAGGCGCCGCCGGTCCTCGGCAACGAGGCTGCGGACACCGCCAGCAACTCGGGCAACACCTTCCCGTCGGTCTACGATCCGCTGGGCCGCGTGTTCACCATTGGCGGGCGCCTTACCTTCTAGGTGGGACGTTTGTCCTAAAATCTGAAACGGCGGGCCCCTGGCCCGCCGTTTTTTTTTGCGGCCAGCCGCCGCATTGATTCTCGGGGTCGCGAGGCTCAGACATGGGAGATGTCCGCCTCGCTCGATCAGCTCGTGCAGACGGCCGGGCGGCTCGCTAACGAGGGACGCTGGCCGGAAGCCGAGGCCACCTGGCAAGAGGTTCACCGGCTCGACCCGGCGCACCCGAAGGCGCTGTTCGGCCTTGGCGCGCATGCGTTGCAGCGGGGAGACCTAGCCGTTGCAATTTCGCATCTGGACGCCGCCGTGCGCGCCGCGCCCAACGATTTGCTGGCGTGGCAGACGCTTGCTGTCGCGCGCGGGCGCGCCGGCGACGCCGCTGGCGAGATCGCGGCGATCGAGCAAGCGCTGGTCGTAGACGCCTACTTCCTGCCCAGCCTGATCGCCAAAGCGGGCTTCATCGAACGCCACGGCAAGCCAGGCGCGGCGGCGGCAGCCTACGCCAATGTGCTCAGAGTGGCGCCGCCGGAAAGCCATTGGCCAGAGATGCTGCGCCCGCAGCTTGAGCATGCGCGCGCCGTGGTTCAGCGCAATTCCGAGGCGTTCAGCGCGTTCCTGGCGAAGCGGCTAGAGCCGCTGCGCTCTGGGCTCGCGCCCTCGGAGACGGAGCGCTGGAATGAATCCGCCTCGATCATGGCGGGCCTCTCGAAGCCCTACAATGTGGATTGCAATCAGCTGCACGTGCCGCGTCTGCCGGCGATCCCGTTTTTTGATCGCGCACACTTTCCCTGGGCGGCGGCGATCGAGGCCAAGACCGACCTCATCCGCTCCGAATTGCTTGCGGTGCTCGCCGCCAATCAGGCCGAGTTCGAGCCCTACATCGCCTATAGACCTGGCGATCCGGTCAACCAATGGAAGGAACTGAACCACTCGCTGCGATGGAGCACCTACCAATTGTGGCGCGGCGGCGTGCCGTCGACGGACAACCTCCGTCGCTGCCCCGAAACCGCCAAGGCCCTCGCCGAACTGGAGATGGCGGAAATCGGCGGGCTCTGCCCCAACGCGATGTTCTCGGCGCTGGCGCCGCGGACGCAGATTCCGCCCCATCACGGCGAGACCAATGCGCGTTTGGTGGTTCACTTGCCGCTGATCGTGCCGGAGGGGTGCTCTTACCGGGTCGGTTTTGAGCGGCGCAAATGGAAGGTCGGGGAATTGCTCATCTTCGACGATACGATTGAGCACGAGGCGCGCAACGACAGCGATGAGCTTCGCGTCGTGCTGATTTTTGATGTATGGAATCCGCTGCTGAGCGTCAAAGAGCGCGCGATGGTGCAGGCCATGACTGCCGCGGCGCGTGAATTTTCGTCGCGCGGATGATAGCGCGCGTGCATAGGTTTGGTCGGTCATGATCCTGGAAATTAAAGACCTGCTCACCCCGGCTGAAGTGGCCCAGCTCCACGAGATCGCGGCGCGGGCGACGTTTGTCGATGGCAGGCTGACCAACGAAGGCAACAAGGAAAAGGCTAATCTTCAGCTCGATCATAGCGGGGCTGATTACGCGCCTTCCGCTGGTATCGTGATGGCGGGGTTTGCCCGCTCGCTGGAGTTTCGCGAGTTCACGTTCGCGCGCCAGATCGCGCCGCCTCTGCTGGCCAAGTACGAGCCGGGCATGAAATACGGCGCCCATGCGGACGTGGCGTGGATGCAATTGCAAACCGGGCGGCTGCGCTCCGACATTTCGTGCACGGTATTTCTCTGCGACCCCGCCTCCTACCAGGGCGGAGAGCTTGTCATCCATTACGGCGATCGGGCGCTGCCGATCAAGGCGGCGGCGGGCGCCGCGATCCTCTACCCGTCCACCACGTTGCACGAGGTGGCGCCGGTGCGCGCCGGCGTGCGCCTGGTCGCGATCACCTTTATTGAAAGCCTGGTTGCCAGCGAGCAGGATCGACAGATGCTGTTCGAACTGGGCGACATAAGTTCGTTGGAGGGCGATCACATGGACCCATCCAACCGCATGCGGCTGGAGGTCGTGCGCCAGAACCTCACCCGCCGCTGGTCCTCAACCTGATAGGATTGCGGCGACTTCGTTTGATTGGCGCGCTGTGTTCTCCGCCCAGGACAAGCCCTTGCGAATCTCCCCTGCCATAGTTGTTCGCGCCGACGCCAGTATTTCAGCGCGGTCGCGGGGCGAGTAGGGGTGTTCGGGGGCCTTGGCGTAACGGGCGAGCAACGGGCTGGCGCTGACCTGCGAAAAATAGCCCTCGGGGGCGGTCAGATTGAAATGGGCGCAGACTTCGCGCAATGCGCCTTCGATGCCGCCGAGCAGCACGTCGAAATCCAATTCCAGGACGCGAGCTCCCGCCGATTGGGTCAGGCGTTTCTGGGTTAGCTTTTCCGCGACCCAAGCCATGGCCGCGAGTTCACCCAAACTCATGGCGTGGGCGGGCTGCTGGAGAGGCGTCGCCATGCGCCCGAGCCGCCGCATACGCTCTCCGGCAAAGCCGCGCAAATCGACCGGGGAGTTCTCTCCCGCCAGCAGCGTCGCCAAATAAGGCTCCAGCTTCAAGCTGAGATAGATTGCGCGCGCGGTTTGGCGTTGCGCGAGCAGATCAGGCGCGAGCCGGGCGGCGCTGCTGGTGGCCTTCACCACTACCGCGCGCGTGTCGGCAAAGCCTCGGCTCCAAAGCAACATTTGTTCGCCGAGCTGCGCGCGAAAACCGGTGGGGCTCAGCAGGGAATCGACCTCGTTCAAACGATCGTGCGCCTCGGCTAGCGACCGAAGCGGCAGCGGCTCGCGGATCGCGAGCACGCCCCCTGCCTCGCCCAGCAATCGGCTCAGAAGCGTTGAGCCGACATGGCCGGCGTGGAAGATGAAGTGGAGCGGGTTGGTTGGCTGAACGCCCGTCAACGCCGCCGTCACTTGATCGAAACTCACCCACGAGCCCTGGGTTTGGGGAGTAACGATTCGATCGTCCAAGAAGCTGGCCCGCGCATAATCGTCGGCGGCGAGCTTTACCAATAGCATGCGCTCGGAAGCGAACTCCAATTTGTGGGGAAACCAGGTTGGGTCGGCCGTCAGCTGTGCGCTAAATGATTCCGGTGTCGCGGGCGGCTGATTCATGGCGTCCGTTATAGATTTTGGCGCCACGCTCCGACAAGTCAGCGCGCGATTTGGCGTGGTCGATGAGTTGGCGCCTCGATCTGGGCGCCGGCGTCGGTGTAGACTGGGGTCATGAGCGCGCTCAGAGACGGCTACATTACGGGGACCGGCGCGTTTCTGCCTGGGCCGCCGATTGGCAACGCGGGGATGGAGAACCATCTGGGGCGCATTGGCGGGCGCGACAGCCTGTTCGGTAAGAAGGCGCTGCGGTGGAATGGGGTGGAGAGCCGCCATTATGCGATGGCGCCCGATGGGGCGGTCTCGCACACCAATGCGGCGATGAGCGCCGGGGCGGTGCGCCAGGCGCTGGATGGCGCTGGACTGGCGCGAGGAGATTTGAGTTTTCTCGCCGCGGCGACCACACAGGGCGATCTGCTGGTGCCGGGCCACGCGGCGGCGGTGCATGCCGAACTGGGCGCGGGGACGCTGGAAATCGCTAGCTTCCAATCGGTGTGCTGCTCGTCGCTGATGGCGGCGAAGGCAGCTTGGCTTTCCGTCCGCGCCGGCGAGCACGAGGTGGCGGCGGCGTGCGCAGGGGAGTTTTCGTCGCGCTGGTTTCGCCCAAGCTTCTACGAGGGCAGTGTGCTGGTGGATGCTAAGGGGCGGCTCAGGGCCGAGGCGGATTTCCTGCGCTTTACGCTCTCCGATGGCGCCGGCGCGATTGTGGTGGAGCCGAAGCCGCGGCCGGGGGCGCTGAAAATCCAGTTCATCGATATCGTCTCATTGGCCGATCGCTTCGATCCGTGCATGTGGGCGGGAGCTACAATTGAGACGCGCGCTGATTTGGCGACCGGCTGGGCGCAGCTGGGTCCGCGCGCGGCGCATGCAGCGGGCGCGATTGCATTGCTGCAGGATTTCGAGCTGCTGAAGAAGGTGATCCGCGCTTGGGTGGGAGAATATCTGCGCAAGGTGGATGAGGGGCGCATCGCGCCGGCTGAGGTGGACCATTGCCTGGTGCATTATTCGGCGAAATCGCTGCGCGCGGAGATCGTATCGCTGTTGGAAGACACTGCCGGCATGATCCCGGAGGAGAAATGGTTCTCGGTGCTGCGCGAGCAGGGCAATGTCGGCTCGGCCTCGGTGTGGCTGATGCTGGATGCGCTGATGCGCTCGGGGCAGGTGAAGAGCGGGCAGAAGATTTTGTGCGTAGTGCCCGAAAGCGGGCGCGCTTTGGTGGGCTTCATGATGCTGGAGGCGGTATGACGAGGCTTCCGAATATGCCGTCCTCCGCCCCTCGGCGCGTTGTGCTTCGATCTGGAGCGGAGCGCTCAGGCGTTCGCCCCCCCTCCGTCGCCTCCGGCGACACCTCCCCCCGGTGGGGGGAGGACAGCGAACGTGCGGAGCGCTGCGCATGAACGACGCCGTCTCAGATATCCTGCGCAAGCTCACCATCGTGTTCACCGAGTTCGAGGGCAGGCTTGAGCAGACGCCGCTGATCCGCAAGCTGACGCGCGGGCGGTTCGAATTGGCGGATTACCAGGCGTTTTTGACTCAGTTGCGCCAGCAGGTGAAGGACGGCGCGTTGTGGATGTCGCGCGCAGCGTCACACATTGACGAGGCGCATCTGGAGTTGCGCTCCGCGCTCATGCGACACGCCGTGACCGAGCATCGCGATTTTCGCTTGCTGGAGGCCGATTATGTCGCCACCGGCGGCGATGTGGAGACGATCCAGGCGGGCGAGAAGAATATTGGTTCGGAAGCGCTGTCGGCGTGGATGTTTCACGAAGCCGGCAAGCCCAATCCGTTTGGGCTGCTGGGGGCGATGTGGATCATCGAAGGCTTGGGCTCGATCAAGGCGCAGGAATGGGGCAGGCGGGTGAAAGAGACGCTGGCGCTGCCAGACGAGGCGGTGCGGTTTCTGCTCTATCACGGCGAAAACGATGTGGGGCACATCGAAGAATTCAAAGAGATGCTAGCCATGGTGTTGCCGGATGAAACCGCCGGCAAGCGCATCGTGCGCACCGCACAGGTGACCGCGCGGCTCTATGCGCTGCAGATCGAGGAGATCCTGGCGTGAGCGTGCGCGCGGGCGCGGGCGCTCCAGCGATAACCCTCCCCCTGGAGGGGGGAGGGCAGGGTGGGGGTGAGAGCGCAGAGCGCGACGTTTCAAAACCTGACGCATACGAAGAACATTCGAACGTGGAAGCGCCCCTCACCCCACCCCTTACCCCGCCCCCTCTAGGGGCGGGGAGGCCCCTGCGTTGCGCCTCAAATTCAAGCGCACCTCTTGCATCGCGCACCATGGGGAAGGGGTGGCGCACAACATGACCACCCGCATCCTCGATCCCACGTATTACGATCCCAAGGACCCCGATCCCTGGCTGGCGCTGTCGCTGGATCAGAGCCTGCCGATCGACGCCGAGGCGAAGGCGGCGTTGCTGCGGGGGGCGGCGTCGTGGTCGCGGCGTTGGATGTTCAACGTCATCCGGCCGTTTGTGTTTGGGTTTTTCCTGATTGTGAAACTTCTTCGCGGGCTGTCGCCGCATTTTCCTAATTTGAACGGCACGCTGCACCGAACCATCCATTGGGGGCTGAAGCATTTCGGCTCGCCGGACGCGAATTTGCTGATCCTGCGCCACTTCCATGTTGGCACCGAATTGCTGGCCTTCATCAAGGCCAATGCCGGAGAGGTTCAGGTCGAGACCGTGCCGCTGCGGCCGCGCACGCTGAAGGATTTGGAAGACAACGTCTTCCTCCAGCACGATCTCAACGTGTTCAATTTCATCATCCAATTGAACATGAGCCTGCGGGCGCAGAGCCGCGATCTGGCCCCGGTCGAGCGGCCCGATTTCTCGATGATCTCGGACGGCCCCTTTGATATTGAGCCGACCAAAAAGGGCTGGCTCAATTTCGCCGACGTGCAAACGGCGGTGGAAGTCTACACGCCGCTTTACGCGCTGCTGCTGCCGCGCGCCGATTTCATCAGGGCGTCCAATTCGCTGCAGCTGGACGAACCGGTGGGGATTTATATAGGCAAAATCCTGGGAACCGATTACCACCTTTCCTTCGTCAAGAACGGCCACCCGCTGGTGCCGCTCTCGACGTTGCAGGCGGGGTATCGGCTGATGCTGCACGGGCTCGATTGCGAGACGATGCACGGCTGGCTGCGGCTGCTGAAACGCCGGCAGGCGCAGGGCTTGGCGCTCGATCCGCGCGCGCCCACGGTTTGAGCGGCAGGGGCAATCTGAGCGGCAGGCAAGATGTCCTGGGGCCCGGCCTGCGACTTTTTGGCGGCGCGCCGACTGGCCGCACCCGCTATCCAGGACCAGCCTCGGGTGTAAGTTGGGGCCGGGCGCTTGACGCTGTTTGGCCTCGCCCTTATCACTCGCGGCTCAATCGGGGAGAGCTGTCCGGGCCAAGAAGGCGCGGAGACGCATCGCCGCCGGCTGAACCGATAATTGAAGCGCGCTTCCGGCGGCTCCTCAAGGGAGCCGTTCGGCGCGCTGTTTGGATTTGGACCGGGGCCCGACCCCAAAATGGACCCGGAACCAGCCGGGAAGAGATAGGAATTCATGCCGACGATCAATCAGCTGATCCGCAAGCCGCGCCACCCCAAGCCGGTGCGCAACAAGGCGCCGGCGCTGAATGCCTGCCCGCAGCGGCGCGGCGTGTGCACCCGCGTTTATACGACAACGCCGAAGAAGCCGAACTCGGCGCTTCGCAAGGTCGCGAAAGTGCGCCTCACCACCGGCATCGAAGCGGTCTGCTACATTCCGGGCGAAGGCCACAATCTGCAGGAGCATTCCGTGGTGCTGATCCGCGGCGGCCGGGTGAAGGATTTGCCCGGTGTTCGCTACCACATCCTGCGCGGCGTCTTGGACACCCAAGGCGTCAAAGACCGCAAAAAGCGCCGTTCGCTCTACGGCGCCAAGCGCCCGAAATAAGGAAGAAACAGTATGTCCCGCCGCCACCGCGCCGAGCCGCGCGAAGTTTTGCCCGATCCCGTTTATGGCGATCTCGTGCTCACCAAATTCATGAATTACGTGATGTACGAGGGCAAAAAGTCAGTCGCCGAGACCATCGTCTATGGCGCGCTCGAAACGGTTGAGCAGAAGATGAAGCGCCCCTCGATCGAGGCGTTTCACGACGCGTTGAACAATGTCGCGCCAGGCCTTGAAGTGCGCTCACGGCGCGTTGGCGGGGCGACCTATCAGGTGCCGGTGGAAGTGCGCCCCGTGCGCCGCCAGGCGCTGGCGATCCGCTGGCTGGTGGGCGCGGCGCGCGCCCGCAACGAAAACACCATGGAAGAGCGCCTCGCCGGCGAGATCATCGACGCCTCCAACAATCGCGGCAACGCGGTGAAGAAGCGCGAAGACACCCACCGCATGGCGGAAGCCAATCGCGCATTCTCCCACTATCGCTGGTGATCCTTTAGGGATCGCCGGCCTCGCGCCGGTTTAGCCGGCGCTAGCGCCGGCCGGTCCAAAACACGGACAGAATTGTCATGCCCCGTCAGTACAAAATCGAAGACTACCGAAATTTCGGCATCATGGCGCACATCGACGCCGGCAAGACGACGACCACCGAGCGGATTCTGTTCTATTCCGGCAAAAGCCATAAGATCGGCGAAGTCCATGACGGCGCGGCCACTATGGATTGGATGGAGCAAGAGCAAGAGCGCGGCATCACCATCACCTCGGCGGCAACGACGACGTTCTGGAACGGCAAGCGGCTCAACATCATCGATACGCCCGGCCACGTCGATTTCACCATCGAAGTGGAGCGCTCCTTGCGCGTGCTCGATGGCGCGGTGGTGGTGCTAGACGGCAACCAGGGCGTCGAGCCGCAAACCGAAACCGTCTGGCGACAAGGCGACAAATATTCCGTGCCGCGCATCATCTTCGCCAACAAGATGGACAAGATCGGCGCCGACTTTTTCAATTGCGTCGCCGACATCAAGAAGCGCCTCGGTGCGCGCCCGGTGCCGCTGCAATTGCCGATCGGCATCGAAAGCTCGTTTCGGGGCGTGGTTGATCTGGTCGAGATGAACGCCATCGTCTGGACCGACGAGGCGCTCGGCGCGAAGTTCGACATCGTCGAGATCCCTGACGATCTGAAAGAGCAGGCCAAGGAATATCGCCACGCTTTGGTCGAGGCGGCGGTCGAACTCGATGACGAGGTAATGGCCCTCTATCTCGATGGCCAAGAACCCGACGTGCCGACGCTCAAGCGCCTCATCCGTTTGGCGGTGCTGAAGGGGGTCTGGTCTCCGATGTTGCCGTACCAG
>JANNFH010000010.1:0-2976 GCA_031379565.1 Alphaproteobacteria bacterium | reverse complement strand
CGCCGCCCCTCATCCGGCCTTCGGCCACCTTCTCCCCGGGCACGGGGAGAAGGAAAGCGCGTGCTAGCAGCGCTGCGAGGTGGCCAGAGAGCCGTCGGGGTTGGCGAGTTCGAGCGTGTTGGCGTCGATGGCGCGGGCGCGCAATTGGAACACGCCGCCTTCGCCGCTCATGGTGATGATGGCGCCATCGACCGACCATTGGCCGACGCCGCCCGTATAGGATTGGAAACTGCCGTCGGCTTTGAAGAAAATGTCCTTGGCGCAGTCGCCGCTGTCGCCCCAGCGGCCGATCAAATATTCGGGCGCGATGGCGGGGTTGGCCTGCACGGCCACGGGTTGGGCCGCTTCGATCGGCGCGCTCGCTTGCGGCGAAGGCGCGGGGCCGCAGGCGGCGAGCAGTAGAGCGAGCGTGGATAAAAGCTTCATTGGTGCATTGGAGCGCAAACGGAGGAGGACGTCGAGCACGGCGTTCGCTTTCGTCCCTTCTCCTCCTGTGGAGGAGAAGATGGCCGAAGGCCGGATGAGGAGGCGGCGCTCCCGTTTCCAGGCCAGGCGTTTCCGTCCCCTCACCCAATTTGCGGCGCAAATTGACCTCTTCACGGGGACGGGGGTGATATCCCGCCATAAATAATTGGGTAACGTATCGCTCGCCCTCGCACCCTGCCCAATCGTGCTTGAATGGCCGGACATAGACCGGAACCAGCCACCTTGCTGCAGCGCAGCGAACCGGGAAAAATGGCCCTTCCAGACGTTGCGAGAATTGGCGCTTGTAGTAGCCTATCCAGCGGCGGAAAGGTCCAATGTGGACGCTCTTAAATTCCTGGCGATTGCGACGCTGTTCCTTGGCTGCATATCCGCGTGGTTCTTTTTGCCGTTATGGGCAGTAAAGTTCTGCGGTCGCGCACTTCAGGTGAGGCAAACTTCAAGGTCTCGATGGGCTCATTTTGGTTTCGCCGCGCTTTGCGCGTTAGGGGTGCCGGTCGTCGCCTACGTGACCGCTGGAATGGCTCTGTTGCTTTTGGTTCCCAAGGGTATTCCGTAGTGCACAAAGTCCGATCTCGGCGAGATCGAGCCGTTCGTTGGAGCAAGGCGTTGGCGGCGCGTTTGGATGGATCGAGCCAGTCGCGGCATCGGAACAGTTCAGCTAACCTTCTTTTTTAATCTCGGAGGCGAGTGGCCGCGATGCTTCGAATTCTGGTCGTTCTGCCGTTATATCTCGTGTTTATATTCGTGCTGACGCAGACACCGGCCTATCAGAACTTTCACGATGCCGTCGTTGCGGAAGGCGTCCGGGACTGGCACCTAATGGCCTATGGCGGCGCCTTGGCGCTCGGACTTTTTGGGGCCGGTATTATTGAATTCGTCATCCGACCCGAGGGCTTCGGCTTTGACTCGGTGCTTCGGATAATCCGCATGGGCTTCATCGGACTTATTTTGCTGGGCGCATATCAGCTGGGCTCGTTTTATGCGTTTCACGAACTCAGTGTGGCCGCTCTGACCATCCCGTTGATGTTTGTTGTTGCTGAGATTGTCTACGAACTCGTCGAGTACTCTCTGTATCGCCTTTCGAATGTTCGGAATCGCGCGCGGCTTTCGTGAGGGGGGAGCTGCTGATCGCCAGCCTCCTTAACGGCATGACAAGCGGAATTTTTGATATGCCTTCAACGTCGCTTTCCGGCGAGAACCGGCCTGAGCGCCCGCAGCATGGCGAGTGTCTGTTCTTGAGCGACTAGGGCATTCGGCGGATTGTGGCGGACCGGGCATGAATGGTTAGCGTTGTTGGACGCCAGCGTCGCGCGTCGAACCCAAGCTTTGGCCGGCGTCCAACAACGCTAACCAAACCTCCCTGTACGAAACCTTCCCGCTGAATACCCGTTGTCGTGCGCCTTCGAGCCGGTCGATTTCGGCTGTTTCTGCGCCCCGTGCGGGCCTCGCCCCAGGATTGAGGTCTCCACCAAGTAATTTATGGCGGGATGTCACTACCCCCCGGGAACGGGGAGAGGTGATGGCGCCGCGTTCGCTTCACTTGCGGCGCTTGTTGCGCGAGGGCGGGCGGTCGCGATAGCCGGTTTGGCGGCTTTGCTTGGATTTGCGCCAGTTTGGCGCGGGCGGTTCAGGGTCGCTGATGACCGAGAAGAGGAGCCCGCCGCTGATAGGGGTGGCTTCTTCAAGGCGCACTTCAACGCGCATGCCGAGCGGAAAGCGCTGGCCGCTATAATCGCCGACCAGGGCGTGCGCGACTTCATCGTGAGTCCAACGTTCGGGGCCGAGGCTGGAAATCGGCGCCAGGCCATCGGCTTGGGTTTCATCGAGGCGGATGAAAAGGCCAAAGCGGGTGACGCCGGTGATGCGGCCTTCGAATTCGGCGCCGACACGGTCGGCGAGGAAGGACGCGATGTAGCGCGAGGCGGCGTCGCGTTCGGCGGCCATGGATTGGCGTTCGGTTTGGGTGATGTGCTCGGCGATGGCGTCGAGGCGCTGTTCTTCGCCGTCGGTGAGGCCGTCGTCGCCGAGTTTCAGCGCACGGATGAGGGCGCGGTGGACGATGAGATCGGCGTAGCGGCGGATCGGCGAAGTGAAATGCGCGTAGCGCAACAGGTTGAGGCCGAAATGGCCGATATTGTCGGGCGAGTAGATCGCTTGCGCCTGGGTGCGCAGCACCACTTCGTTGATGATGTCGTTGTGCGCGGTGGTTTTCGCCAGCGCCAAGATGCGGTTGAAGCGGGCGGCGTTGAGGGTCTGGCCCTTGGCCCATGACATGTTCACGGTGGGCAGGAAATCGGTGAGCGAGGCGATCTTCTGGTCGCTGGGTTTGTCGTGCACCCGGTAGAGTAGCGGGCGAACTTTCTGCTCCAGTGTTTCGGCGGCGCAGACATTGGCCTGGATCATAGCGAGATGAAATCGGCGAGATTGGAGACGTTGAGGCTTGCATTGACGACCAGGAAGTTCGTCACCCGCGCGAGCATGGAAACCGGC
>JANNFH010000450.1:0-2165 GCA_031379565.1 Alphaproteobacteria bacterium | reverse complement strand
TGGTCATGCCGGCGCTGCACTCGGCGTCAATCGCCACCAGCCTCTTGACCAGTGTCGGCGGCGCCACCGTGATCGGCCCGATGCTGACCGGTATCGCCTACCCGATCCAAATCGCGCCCTTGGGCGCGGCGGTATCCGACATCGTGACGTTTGCTGCGCTGGCGGCGTTCCAGGCCGGCCAGATGGCGGAGGTAAAAAGCGCCTAGGTCGCGGCGGGCCGCGGCGCCATGCCGTGGCCGCCCTTTTGCTTACGGGCGATGACCAGCGCCAAGACCAAAGCGGCCAATCCGACGACGCACGAGTAGAAAAAGAAAACGACGTAACCCGAAGCCAAGGATGCCGGCTCAACGCCGATGTCGGCGGCGCGCACGAAGGAATTGGCCGGCAGGTTGGCGAACAAGCTGTGCAGGCCCGCGAACACGCCGCCATCTTGCGCCGCGCGCGCTGAGCCCTCAACGATGCCACCCGATTGCGCCGCGATCAGCTTACCGGGCAACGCATAGAGCGAAGAGAAGAGCGCGTATTGGGTCGCGGTAAAACCGGCGCTGGTGAGGCTCGACATGTAGGCGATCAACACCGTGCCTGAGAAACCGGCGGTGACGTTATCGACGGCGATGGCCGCCCCGAATGCGCGCCAGTCCGGCCCCTGCATCGCCAGCCATGCGAACATCAGGTTCGACACCGGCCCGGCGAAGGCGCCAACAATCAGCGATCGCATCAGCCCAAATCGCGCGATCGACCAGCCGGCCACGCCGACACCCAGCATGAGCATCGCCACGCCGAAACCCTTGCGAATTTCGGCGATGGTTTCGAGGCTGAAGCCGACATCGAGGTAGAATGGATTCATGATGTTGAGCACGAAATCACTCAGCCGATAGCAGCAGATCATCGCCAAGATGAGGTAGGCCGTTCCCTCGAACCGTTTGAAGAAATCGGCCAGCGGCTCACCATAGGAGCGCGTGAAATAGACGCTTGGCCGCGTCTTCCTTCCCGGCGCCGGCAGCGCGGCGCAGACCATCAGCGCTATGCCCACAAACGCAAATGCAACTTGAATGAAAACGCCAAGCGGCCGCTCGGCCCAAGCCGCCTCCAAGGGCCCAAGCCCATCGGCGGCGCCGACCAGCCCGGCTGCATTTTTCAGGAGATCAAACGACGCAGTAAATCCTGCGCCGAACAAAAGCGCGCCAGCGAGCAGCAGCACGAGGCGCACGGCCCACTCGAATGCCTCTGCAACGGGCTTCATCGGCATGTCGGTCGGCATTAGCGGCGCCTGCACAGGGCGCTGCTTTTCCTTCGGCGCCATCAGCACCGCGCCGATGCCGACCGCCATCAGCACGGCCATCGCCGCGTAGGCGATGCCCCAATTCATCCGTGACGCCATCAACAAGGGCGCGATGCCCGCAGTGAGGATGGCGATGCGATAGCCCCATTGATAAGCCGCCGCCATCGCGCCCTGGCGTTCCTCACCCGCCGCCTCGATTCGCCAGGCGTCGATGACGATGTCCTGTGTCGCCGAAGAAAATGCCACGAACACCGCAAACAGCGCGACAAGGCCCAAGTTTGCAGCGGGATTAGCGCCGGAGATCAGCCACAAGCCAAAAATGATCAGGACTTGGCACACCAACATCCACGAGCGGCGATGGCCGAACATCTTGGTCAGCACCGGCACCGAATTGCGATCCACCAACGGCGCCCAGAGAAATTTCAACGAGTAGGACAACGTCGCCAGCGAGAAAAACCCGATCGTCTGCAGCGCCACGCCGCTTTCGCGCAACCACGCGGAAAGCGTGTCGAACACAAGGAGATTTGGCAGGCCGGCGGCAAAGCCCAGCGCCAACATCACCAGAGTGCGACGCTCAAGAAACACGGCCATGGCGGCGAGCGCCGAGGGTTTGGTCGCGGGGGCGGTGGCTTGGTCGGTCATGCGGCGGGCTCCCTGGCCTTATAGGTCGCGGAAAGTGGCCGCTTTCGCCGTCGCGGTAAAGCGAGCCGCGACCGCATACAGGCGCGCCTGGTCGATCGGTTTGGTGATGAAATCGTCCATGCCTGCCTTGGCGGCGTGCGCGCGTTCTTCCTCGCCGGCGTCGGCGGTGAGCGCCACGATCGGCGCGGCGGCTGAAGGCCCTCCTCCCGCGCGGATACGCGCGGCGGCCTCGAAACCGTCG
>JANNFH010000445.1:0-3603 GCA_031379565.1 Alphaproteobacteria bacterium | reverse complement strand
CTCGGCGTGACCGATGCGTCGAGCCTCGCGCTACGCTTCGCCGCGCTTGCCGGTGTGTTCGGTGCCTGCATCATCGTATCGGGCTTTGCGTATCTGTGGCTTGAAGAACCGGCGCGAAAATGGGTGCGGAAGCTTCGGTTTCCGAAGTCATTCCGGGGCATGCGCAGCATGAACCCGGAACCCAGGGCCAACGCAGCACGCTTCGTCCCTGGATTCAAGATCGCGCTGCGTGCGTCCGAAATGACGCATACACCCCAATCTATCCAACCCCCCTTACACCCCCCGCATACTCCCCCCATGCACCTCGCCAACGACCCACACCCCGCACCAGACCCCGCGCCCTTCTGGGCCGTGTTGCGCGATTATCTTCGCCACGCCTTCACGATGTTTGGCGCGCCCATCGACATCGCCAAGCAGCTCTGGCTCTCGCGCGCGGACCACAAACTCACGAGCGCCTGGCTGCGTGTGCTCGAACAGATGCTGCGCCGGCTGGTGTTCATCGACGCGCTCGCCTGCGCGCCTAATCCGGCGTTAGCGGAGCGCAAATTCCGCCGCCGCTTGGCCATGCCCGCCAACACCGGCGCACATTTCAATCTCGAGAATTCCGAAACGTGGCGCGCCTGCTTTGACTTGCGCGCCGCGGACCATCGACGCCGCGCGCGCCCCCGCCCCAGCGCGGCGCCGGTGGTCAACCTTATCGCCTCGGCGCCGCTGGCGCTGCGGTTCGAAGCCTTGGTGCGCGGCTACAATGGCCGCGAACAGCTCGCTGCACGCCTCGCCCGCATCCTGGCGCGCAACCGCGCCCGCGTCTGGCGCTTCCTTACCCGCGTGCGCGCGTGCGACCGCGCCAAACCTGGCTTCGACCAAGTCGCTCTGCTGACCGAGTGCGCCTGCGACACTTTTAACGGCGCTATCGCCGCCGCCTGCGACACCAGCTGACGCGCACCCTCTGCGCCCAGAAAACAGCCCCGAACGCCGCGCGTTCCGGGGTCAAAAGTGCTGCGCGGCCGCCGGATTTGATTTTCTTCCGCCGACAAGGCCACCTGCTCCCATGAACTGGACCAAAACCTATGCCGGCGTTGAGCCCCAACGGGTCAACAAATGGCTCGCCAGCGAAGGCGCCTGCTCACGCCGGGAAGCGGAAGCCTTGATCGCCGATGGCCTGATCGCAATCGACGGCGCCCGAATCGACGATCCGGGCCGTAAAATCGAGCCCGGCCAAACCCTCACCATCGCCGACAGCAAACGCGCCCCTGCCATCAGCGTGATCATCAACAAGCCGGTCGGCTACGTCTCGTCGCAACCGGAGGCCGGTCAGATTCCGGCGGCGCGCTTGTTGACCAGCGCCAATCTGGACCGCGCGTCTTCAGACGCGCTTTCTTCTGGTTCAAACCTAGAGGCGGGCCTGAAGGCCCGCGGTCCAAATCTGCCGACCAAGCACACCAGCCTCGCCCCGCTCGGGCGGCTCGACCAGGATTCGCGCGGGCTGTTGTTGCTCAGCGAAGACGGCGTGCTGGCCAAAGCCTTGGTCGGACAACATAGCGCGCTGGAAAAGGAATATCTTGTCACCGTCGAAGGCCGCATCGACGAGCCCAAGCTGGCTTTGCTCCGCCATGGCTTGATTCTCGACAACCGCACGCTGAAGCCGGCGCAAATCACTTTGGTCGAACCACAGAAGCTGCGCTTCATCCTCAACGAAGGCATGAAACGGCAAATCCGGCGCATGTGCGAAGCGGTGGTTCTCGACGTGCTTGATCTGGTGCGCGTGCGCATCGGCCCGCTTGAGCTTGGCGATCTGCCCGAAGGCAAATGGCGCCCGCTCGAAGCGCATCAGCGCGAAGCGCTTATTCGTGGGAGCGTCGTCTGATTTCCGCCAGCAGCGCGGCGTCGAATTCACGTGCCGACAGGCCGCTTTGCGCCTTGATGAAGGCGGTCAAATCCGAGTGCTCATGCGCCTGCTCGAAACTGTCGCCGGCAATAATACCGCGGCGATACAAATATTCGTCGGAGGTGCCGGTGAGGATGAAGGCCGGGGCCCAGCGGAATCCAGCGGCCTTCGCGAGTTCGTTGGTGCAGTTTGAGAACAGCGTATTGTAAAACCGCGGATGCTGTTCAAGCGCATCGGTGCGCGCCAGAAGATTACGCAACAGCGTTTGTTTCTGCGCATCCGAAATCGCCACCGGATAAACAAACACTTCATGGTCGAGCATTGTTGCGCGCCGGGTCAGCAAGTCGCGCGCTTCGGCCCAGAGGAAGGAGAGCTCATAGGCGTTGAAGACGCCGCGCAAAGCGGAATAATCCTCGTCGCGCTCACGCCGCGCCTCGATGGTCAGCCCGAGCAGGCGGTCGCCTGGAAACTCGAACAGCAACAGCGTGTGCGCGGCCAGCCGCGAGCCCGGCTGCGGCTCCAGCATGAAATAGACGTTGCGAACCTCGGAAATCGCAAACGCGGCTTCGCTATAACTTTCCGCCGCCGGCCCCTGCGCGGTATAAGTCCAGTCGCTGACCGGGCTGACGCTGAACTGGTCACCCTCCATCTGCACGTGCGAAGTGGGCGCCAGATAGGGATACCAGTCGCGGTCCGCGCGCGCCTGCAAGGTGGCGCAGCCGACCAGGCAAACCGCCAGCGCCCCGCCAATTGCGACCCGCATCGCATGGGCCCAAGTCCAATTCATCAGCGCTTGTAACACGGCTGCCTCCGGGGAGTCTGATATTCAGCGCGAGGGTAGGCGCCCGCTGGCTCAAAAACCGTAAAGGGACCGGCAAAATTCCAGCCGGCCTTGTGGCGGCGCATCTTGCTCAATGCTATGGGGCCCCCACATCGAGAATTCCGCCGACAGGAGAACCACCCATGTCCCTACGCATTGGCGACAAGGCCCCCGACTTTGAGGCCGAAACCACCCAAGGCCGCATCAAATTCCACGAATGGATCGGCGACGGCTACGCCATCCTGTTTTCGCACCCCAAGGATTTCACCCCTGTCTGCACCACCGAACTGGGCTACCTCGCCAAGCTCGCCCCCGGCTTCGCCAAGCGCAACACCAAGGTGATGGGGCTCTCGGTCGATCCGGTGGGCGATCACGACCGCTGGCTCGCCGACATCAAGGACGTCACCGGCGGTGACGTGCAATATCCGCTGATCGGCGACAGCGATCTCAAAGTCGCCAAGCTCTACGACATGCTGCCCGCCGATGCCGGCGAGACCAGCCAGGGCCGCACCGCCGCCACCAACGCCACCGTCCGCACCGTCTACATCATCGGCCCTGACAAGATCATCAAGGCGATGCTGGTCTACCCGATGTCGACCGGGCGCAATTTCGATGAAGTGATGCGGCTGCTCGATTCAATCCAGCTCACCGCCAAATACAAAGTGGCGACGCCGGTGAATTGGAAGCAGGGCGAAGATTGCATCATCGTGCCCTCGGTCTCCGACGAGGACGCCAAGAAGCAATACCCCAAGGGCTGGACGACGGTGAAGCCGTATCTGCGCATCGTGCCGCAGCCACGCGATTGAAGCGCGAGCGACCGGCCCTAATGCTCCCCCGTTCACGGGGGAGCTGTCAGGACGCGGAGCGGACTGACTGAGGGGGGAGCGGCGTCCCC
>JANNFH010000440.1:0-7137 GCA_031379565.1 Alphaproteobacteria bacterium | reverse complement strand
TCGAACGCCAATGGCGGGCGCACGCGGGGCGCTTCCACCATCAGTCAGCAGACCGCGAAGAATTTATTCCTGTGGCCGCAGCGCTCCTGGTTGCGCAAGGGGCTTGAGACCTATTTCACGGCGCTGGTTGAGTTCATGTGGCCGAAGCGGCGGATCATGGAACATTACCTCAATGTCGCCGAATGGGGCGATGGCATTTTCGGCGTTGAAGCCGCCGCACGCCAGCGCTTCGGCATCGCTGCAGCCGATCTCTCACCGCTCCAGGCCGCCCGCCTCGCCGCCGTCCTGCCCAGCCCCAATCGCTGGCGCGCCGATAATCCTGGCCCCTATGTACGCCGACGCGCCGCCTCGATCGTCGAACGCGCCCGCGTTGTCCGCAACGAGCACATGGCGGGCTGCGTGCTGGCGCTCGACCGCCCCGGGGCGTAGCGCCGCCACCTTTCGCGTGCCATTGCTTGCGCACTCGTCTATGTTCGGCCGGTCTGTGGCGGGGATGTAGCGCCGGGGATCGGGGCAATCCTGAGCGGATGCCAGTTTGAGGGATGCGAGTTATGACGTTTGACTGGATTCAAGCTGCGGGTTGGGTGTTTCTGGCGGCGGTGTTGGCTTACATCATCTGGAAATTCTACAGCACCCGCGCCGATTTCACCTACATGACCCACAACGATCAGGGGTTCAAACGGGCGCTGAAGGGCCGCGGGTTCATCTGGCACCCAGAGGAATTCGTCGTCAGAGGGCCGGGCGCGCCGCGCATCGAATTTGTCGCGCTTGATCCGGCCAGCGGCCAGCGGCGGATGACGCCCTTGCTCAACGCCCGCACCGGCTCGATCAATCTACGCCCTCAATATTGCGTGCCGCTGCCGTTCTTGGCCATCACCGCGGACAATCACCGCATCAGCGTTGAAGCGCGCGTGCAATTCAGCCTGAACCGTGAGCGGATGTTCTTCGTCTATCATATCCAGGATTTCGGCTTGGCGCTGGAAACGCGTATTCAAAGCGCGCTGCGCGCCGAAATCGGCAAGCGGCAAGATGAGGAGGTGCGCGCGGCGTTGCACGATGTCGAGGAGCGCGCGGTTGCGCGGCTGCGCCAAGCTGAAGCCGATGGCGATGAAGCGCACGAAGCGGGCATCGCGCTTGGCGTGAATTTTCATACGGTGAGCTTCAACTATGCGCCGGCCGACGAATTCGCGCCAACGGCCATGGGTGGGGGTGTGATGAGTTCAGGGGTGGGCGCCGGCGTCGCCGTGCTGAGCGACACAGGAACCGCCGCCGAACGCGCTCGCGCCATCGTGCGTTCTACTGGCGCGCTTAGCTTGCGCCCCCAACAACTCGACCAGCTGGCCGATGTTTTCAGAAACCGCGACCCCGCCTCCACGCAGGCGATCTTGACCATGCTCGATATGCAGACGCGCCAGAACATCGCCGAGGCGTTGGCTTCCTCGGGGCAGCTCATGGTGTTTACGCCCCAGGATTTGGGCTTGGTCGGCTCGCTGACCGAGCGTGACGCCATCCATCGGCGCAACGAGGCGGGCGCCGGGGTGGCGGCTGCGCCTAATGGCGCCGGAGCCCGCCCGGAGCGTCACGCCTGAGCCGTATTTCGCCGCGAACTGTTGTCTCCGCGCGCGTCGCGCTTGCCCAGGGCGCGTGGGCATGTTGATTACCGCCCCGGAAATGGGGCGCGCAGCGCCGGGGATAAGATGGTGACCAACTTCCCTTATGCCGCATGGACGGCGGGCTAATTCATGCGCTCGCTGCTCAGCTTCGGCGTGTTCGCGGGCATGATCGCGCTGTGCGTGGTGGGTTGGGATATTGGCGGTATAGGCGGCGCTATCGGCGGCGCCCTTGGCGCGCTGCGCGGCGCGACCGGGCGCGGCTACGACATGAGCGAACGGCTTGGCAATATCTACACCGGCGCTTTGGTTGGCATGCCGATCGGCTTTCTCCTGGGAGGCGCTTACGCGGTCGGTTGGCCTTATCTCATGTCGCTCTATCGCTGATCCATCGCGCGGCGATGTCGAGCATCTCATTACGCACCTGCGCGTCGGTGCGGCCGGATTTCGCCGACACATGAAACGAATGATCGGCGTGCTCAAATAGTCTTAGCGTCGCCCGATCGCCGAGTTTGGCGATGCTTGCTTGCAGCAAGTCTAGCTCCGCCAGCGCGTCGCGCGTTCCTTGCAGAAACAACATCGGCCCATGGACATCGCTCAAATGTTCGGCGCGCGCGTGCGAAGGCTTGTTCGGGGGATGCAGCGGAAAGGCGAAAAACACTAGCCCACGCAAGCCGGGCAGCGGGTCACGCGCGTGGGCTTGTGACGTCATCCGTCCGCCGAATGAACGCCCGCCAGCGAACAGCGCCAGCTCAGGCGCCAGAAGCGCCGCTTCCGCAACCGCCGCGCGTACGATGGCGTACGCCAGTTTCGGCGGGTCGGGCCGCTTGGCGCCTTGTTCCATGTAGAGAAATTGATAGCGCAGCACCGCGATCGCGCGCGCCGCTAGTCCATCGGCGAGCGCCGCCATCGCGGGATGGTGGATGCCCGCGCCCGCGCCGTGCGCCAGCAGCAAGCAGGCCCGCGCGCCCTCGGGCGCTTGCCACAGCGCCGAAACGCCCCGGCCCTCGCCAACATCGATAGAGACTGATTCCGCCGCGATGCTCATGGACCTAGCCCCTCGCGCCATGGATAAGCCAGCGCCGCAATTTCGCCAACACAGAGGCGCTTTATCGCAATCTCGGGAGGATGCGATGCTGCGTGCTGTATTTACTGTGATCGCGATAATCGGCGCTTTGTGCACGCCGCTCGCCTTGGCTCAACAGAAGACCGAGGCGAACAGGGCCGCAAATGGAACCAGCGCGCAGATTGATTATCAGGGCTTCCAGAGCCTCACCCAGGAAGTCGAGGCCTATCGCGCGGCGCGCCTCATCTCTTTGGCCGATTTTCAACGTATGGCGCGCGAAGAGAATACCCTGATCCTCGACGCGCGTTCCGCGGGTGCTTACGCCGCTGGCCACATCGAGGGCGCGGTCAATCTGCCTTTCACCGATTTTACCGCGCCTAGCCTTGCCGCCGCGCTGCGCGATCCGAACCGCCGCATTCTGATCTATTGCAACAACAATTTCTCCAACAATCAGGCGCCGGTGATGCTCAAGGCGGTGCAGCTCGCGCTCAACATCCAGACCTTCATCAACCTCTACGGCTACGGCTATCGCAACGTCTACGAACTTGGCGACATCGTCGATTTCAACGATTCCCAAGTGCGCTGGGTGCACGCCTAAAGCTCTGGCGCACGGCGCGAGCTTGCGGCACTCTCGCGCGCGAGGCAGGGGAGTGAGCGATGAGCACACGCAGGCAGATCGCATTGGGCTTGACGACGATGGCGCTGGCGGCGTGCTCGCGGCAAGGCGAGCCTGAGGTCGAAGCGCGGCTTGAAGCTGCGCCAGGCGCGGCCGTCGCCGATCCGGCGGCCGTGATCCGGCCGCTGTACGATCGTTACATGACGCCCGCCGCGGTCACGACCTTCCCTACGCTGGAGGAGCAGGCGCCGTGGTCGGACGATTTGCGGGCGCAGCTTGTGGCGATGATGGCGCGCTCGGCAATCCGTAATGAACCGATCCTCGATTTCGATCCCTTCACCGGCGCGCAGGATTGGCAATTGAGTGATGTGAACGTCGCCGCCGAAAGCGTGGTCGAGAACAGCCATGCCGTCGTGCGCGCCAGTTTCAACAATATCGGCAGCGCCGAGATCGTGGTATTCGATCTGGTCTGGCAGAACGACGAATGGCGCGTCGACAATATCCGCAGCGCCTTGTGGGACCTGCGTCAGGTCATCGCGCAATAATCAGCGGAAATCTGGCGCCATGTCGGCGTCGAGTTCGGGTGCGTAGAACAGAATTTCCGCCGGCCGAAAGCGCCAAGCCGCGCGATCGTTTTCGAACGCGACATAGCCTGCGTTACGCCGGGTCGGCGCGCCGTAGGCTCGCGTCATCGCCTCGATCATTGCTTGTGTCTCCGCATCGGTCACCATCAGCCACACCATCACCAGCCGGTCGTCTCTGATCACGAACTCGACGTGGCGGCCTTGGCCGCGAAACTGAAACCCATCGCAATCGATCTGCATCTGCCGTTGGCGCACATCTGACAGAAACGGCGGATCAATCGGGCGCAGCCGCCATTCTGCGCAAAGGCGGGCGGCGTCGCGCGCAATTTCGGCGGTATTGGCCCCGAAGCGAAAAGCAGTCGGCTGTTGAAATGCCGGTGCATGGGCGCATGCGGAGAGCACAATCAATACGCCCATGGCTGCGGCGCGTATCATCTCCGCGGCACGGGTTGGCAGGATGGCTGCTCGAGGTCCATCAATTGCCCTGTGGGGCTTGAGCAAGGTTGGCCTCGGCCTCGGCAACGAGTTCGGTTAAGGAAGCTTGGTTGAAATTGGTGGGATCATTCAGATCGAGACAGCGATGATAGGCAACGAGCGCGTCTGCTATTTTCCCGTCCGCGCGGAGGGCTTCAGCAAGATTGTACCAGGAACGCCATTCGTCGGGATGGATTTCCGAGCTGAGGCGAAAGGTTTCAATCGCATCCGCGGTGCGGCCCGCGCGCGTGAGCTCGTCGCCGACGCCCCTGAGTTCGGGTTCTGTTGGGGGCGCCCACCAGGACAAGTGCGCAAATCGCTGGCGGCGTTCGAGGTAGATCCGCCGGGCGGCCGCGCCGCCATCGGCGAGCGCAATGGTGGTGATACTACGGACCTCTTCGCCGGAAAGAATCGGATCGACCGCCGGATCGCGGCCCGCAAGATAATCGTGAAACGAGAACGGGGCGGGATAGTCGACTGGAATCACGGTCCGCAAATCAGTCGATTCACTCAACGAGTGGCGCAATGCGGACACCCGTAACTCCATCCCGATGCGCTCCAGCTGAAAAGTCGAGTAATCGCCGAACATTTGCCACGCGCCGCCCATGGGCTCGCCGACAAGCGTCGCCTGGACGTTCTGAAGCAAGGGATACAGCACGAGCTGGGAGGCGCTGTAAGTGAATCCGCTAACCAGAATGTAGAGCTCGCGCCACGGCTGATCGTGTTGGCGCGCGAGTAACTCCCGGATCACTGGGCCGCCGTTGCTGCCATCGCCGCCTGCGTTTTCGCGTAAATCTATGATGAGCCGACGTGGGCGTTGTGCATCAACTTCGCGCATGGCGCGGGCAAAAAAGACCGGCAACGTCTCGGTCTCTGAATCATGCCAGAGGTTAATCATGATGTAATAGGCATCGTGCTCGGGCAGCGGCAGGGCGTTGAGGCCGCGTAGTGAAAAATGGGGCGGGCGGCTCGCATCGAGCGTATAGAAATCATCGCCGCGCAAACCATGAAACGCGCTGATATATTCGTGCGAGGGTCGCACCCGCGGCCCAGAAATTTCGGTGCGTCCGAAGCGCCAATCGAGCGAGGCATGGTCGGGTTCGAACGGATCGGTGGAGCGCATCGGCGAAATTCGGCGCTCGACAACTCGGCCCGATCGCAACCGAAGGCGCATCGTGAGCGCGCCGGTATCTTGGTCGGCAAACCCCAGGCCCTTCATCAGTCCAGCGTTGAACATGGCGTAAGGGTTTTCGCGCCGCCACCATTCATTGTCTGCAGAAATTAGATTGCGCGCAGCCTCGGCCACTTCCGCGACAGGGCGCCCCGCGATCGCCAAGACTTGAGCGCCAGAGATATCGGCAATGGATTCGTGCGCCGAGGTAATGAAATAGCCGTCAGTGAATTCGACGATGCGCAGTGGATACCAAGCCGCGAACGCCTCGGTGTGCGGTTCGATCATGGAATGGGCGTCGCCGAGCATCGCCATGATCGCCATGACCCGCACGACGCGTTGCTCCTCGGTAAGGCGCGGCAAATCATCGGAAAGCGCCTGCACGGTGCGCATAAACGTCAACCCCCCGACCTTGGTGAAGGGGTCCGGGTGCGTTGTACGCACGTGGGTCACCAATTCATCAAGGTCTTGGCGCCAATCCGCGACGCTCGCCGCTTGCGCTGGCGCTGCCGCGCAAATGAGCGCCGCTGGCGCAATCAACCACCGAATATCCAAATCACCGCCTCCAAAAGAACCGGTCCATCCTTGCCGAGATGCTCGCTAGCGCATTGAAGAAATCAAACATCGCTTGGGCGTTCGTCGGGCCTAGCTGAGGCTTTGTCGAAATTGTTGTGGGCTCAGGTGATAAAGCAGCTGAAAACTTCGGATCAGGTGGCTTTGATCGGCGTAGCCGCAGCCTGCCGCGATGTCTGCCGCCGATCGCCGGGTGGTGGCCAGCAGCCCGGCGGCGCGATGAGCCCGCAAGGCGCGCCGATACTCGCCCGGCGTGCAGCGGTAAAATTTGCGAAACGTCCGCGCCAAATGGATTGGATGCACGCCGATCTCGGCGGCGAGGTCGGTAACGCTCAAGTCGTGATGCTGTTCGCGCAACAAGTCGCACGCCTTGGTCAGCCAAACGGGCGCGCGCCGTTCGCCGCTCTCGCGCTTGCCCGTTGCGGCGAGCAATTCGAGGCACAAGCTCTCGGCGCTCAATGCGCCATCGTCCTTGTCGTCGGCGCGTTCCGACATCAACCGCCAGATCGCCGCCAGCGCAGCCGCCCCGCCGACGCGGCTGGGCGCATCCGGGGTCGCCAATTCCCGCGCCGCCGCGTCCGCGTCGGCCGGCACGCTGACCGAGAAAAACCCGCCGGCGCTGACGAAATGGTCGCTGTGGTAAGTGCCGGCGGGGTTGAACACCAACAGGGGAGAACTCGGCTCCGCGCGGTCTTCGGCGTCGGTGAAGAACTCGCCCGCGGTGACGAATATGAAATGCGCGTCGTCATGGCCGTGCGGCGCGACGTACTGGTCGCTGTTGCGCGCGAGCCAATGCTCAAAGGCAAAGCCGCCGGCTTCGCCGCGCCGCACGCGCTGGCCAAAGAAGCGATCTCCCGTTTCCTCGGTGCTCATGGTCGGCCCACGCCTTAGCTCTTATCGCCTGATGCGAAACGAGATTGGTATTCCAATCTGGTCGCCAACAGCCAAGCCCGGACGGCCAAAAGCCACCTCCGATACCCTGAACCTCATCGCTAACTGCGCCGCCGCAAAGCCGAATCCCTCGCCCTCTGGCTCTTCGGGCC
>JANNFH010000419.1:0-6486 GCA_031379565.1 Alphaproteobacteria bacterium | reverse complement strand
GCGCGTAGCGGCGGGTGGTTTTGACATCGGCATGGCCGAGGAGCTTGCCGATAACTTCCAAGCCAAGCCCACCTGCAAGCCCGAATGAGGCCGCCGAATGGCGCAGGTCATGGAGCCGCACATCGTCCAGCTTTGCGGCGGTGCGGATTTTCACCCAGAGTTTCGGCGTGCCCTGAAAGTAACCATCGCCCATCCGGTCGGCGAACACGTAGCCATCGCACCCAAGCTTGGCGCGTAGTTCGAGGATCGCGCGCATCGGGCCGGAGATGGGTATCTGTTTCGCGCCGGTCTTGGACGTCGCCAGCCGCAGGAATCCAGTCCGCAAATCAACTTCGGGCCAACGCAATTGCTCGATCTCGCCCTTGCGCGCGCCTGACAAGGCCAGCATGCGGATGATCGCGACGCCCGCGGCGGACGCGCCCATGCGCTCGGCAGCGACCAGGGCCTCGCCGACACGGCGCATCTCGTCTGGACTGAGGAAACGTTCGAGGCTCTGGTCCGGCGTTTTTTCAACGCCAATCGCTGGATTAGCGCCAAGCGCGCGCTCGCGCACGCCGAACGACAGTATGGACGACAACAAGCGCAGCGTTCGCGTCGCCGTGCCTTCTCCGCCGCTGACCCGCCGCACGCCGCGCGGCTTCGTCTTTGTCACTTGTTTGGTGTCGCCGCGCGCCACCGCGTCCCGGAAACCCTCGATCGCCGAGGCGTTCAGTTCGCTAAGCTTCACCTTGCCGAGCAGGGGAACGATATGCGCATGGATGCGTCCACGGTCGATCGCGATGTTTTTCGGATCGCGCAGTTTTCCGGCGAGTTTGCCGCGCAGGCGCATGCGTGCGGCGCCTTTTTCCAGCCATAGCTCGCATAAGTCGCCAACGGTCTTCGGCCCCAGAGAAATCTTTGGCGCGGCGGTCTCCGGCGCCTTTCCCTCCGCGGCATCGGCGATCAGCGCGCGCGCTTTGCGCCGCGCATCCTCAACCGTCATGATGTCGGGCTTGCCGATCGTAATAGTGACTTTCTTCGCAACGCGCCCGCGTCCGACGCGCGTCCGGGCAATGAAGGTCTTGCCGCCGCCAACGCGCACCCGCAGTCCGAAGCAGGACAAGTCGTGGTCCCAGACGACGTATTCCTTGTCCTTCGCCGCCGCGGCTTGGACGGTGCGCAGTGTGAGCCTCATGACCATCTCCCGCGACCTTTGCCCTGCCGCTATTCGGGAAGGCAGATACCCGTTTGGGGTTCCACCGGGGTTCCACCGAACACGAAATATGACGGAACGTCACGAAACGCGTTTTTGACATGCTCCAATAAAAAATGTTATCATTCAATTCGTTGCGGCGTCAAATCGCAACGCCTCGAAACGCCACGAAACCGCCTAGCGCTGCCCTCCGAAGGCAGAGGTCGGGGGTTCGAATCCCTCCGGGTGCGCCATGAAATCAATCACTTAGTTTGCCTTGGAGCCACCCTGTCAAGGATTGGTGGGCACGTGGTGGGCACCTAAATTCACTATCTGACCCCAGCTGATGCCAGCAACCACTAAGCGCGCCAGCTTGGACATGGGGGCGCTAAATAAAGGGAGACCGCCGGCCGCTCGAAGCTCACGCCGCCGCTGCCTGCATTGGGCAGGCAGAAGGCTCCGATGAAATGACCCAGCAACCAGGTCGCGAGTTCAATCCGCAAAGACGCAGCGCCCCCCACCGCATCCCCTCTGGAGCTGCGACGAACAGTAGAAGCAATTTGTGTGGGAAGTGCGAAGATGGAGGCATGCAATTCAAGCCGCTACCTGATCCCGACAACCTTAAGGTGCTGAAGCACTTCCTTTGGGGGGCTGAGACGATAGTTGTCCACGATCGCGCGAGCAGCGCTGCTTATAGCAGGCACACCGCTCCGCTTTCCCTAAAGCTCGTCCGCAGCGGAAGCGAACGTTACAATGTCCATGGGTTCTATGAGGCGATTATCCCCGGTGAATTTCTAGTCGTCAACGAAGCCCAGCCCTATGAAAGCGCGATTGATGCGGACGCGCCAGTGGAGACCATGTGCGTGTTCTTTTCGCGCCACGAGGCGTTGGACGCCGCGCGTCTTAAGTTGGCTGACGCCGCGCTGGTCGATGATCCAAACGCCGAGGCGTCTAATTTCGAGTTTCCGGCGGTGAAGCGCCGCGCAGAGAGCGGACTGTGGCGGGTGATGGACGCCATTCCTACCCTGCGCGGCGCGCCTACTCTTGCGAGGCAAGAATTCTCCGCGCACCTGCTCACGGCGTTGATTGACGACGAGCGGCCACACTGGCGAACCAATGACAAGCTCGACGCCCTGCGCCCATCCACTCGCGCGGAACTGTATCGCCGTTGCTTGATCGGGCGCGCTTACATTGACGCGGTCTTTGAGACCGACATCGCCTTGCCGGATATTGCAAGAGTGGCCGGGCTTTCGCGCACGCATTTCCTGCGGTCGTTCACCCGGTGTTTTGGTCAAACGCCTTATCAGGTGCTTCGTCAGCGCCGTTTGGAACACGCCGCAGAGCTGCTCCGAACGCGATATGGCAGCGTAACAGACGTCGCGCTGGCAGTTGGATACAACAATTTTAGCGCTTTTACGCGCGCTTTCCGCGCCTTTCATGGCATGGCGCCGTCGATGTTCGCTCGCTAACTGGCAGCATGCGGACTTTCGAGGGTGCGGCCTGCACGCACGCTCGAACTCGCACTTTGCCTCGGTCACTGAAGGCGCTCAGCCGAATGGATCGGCGCCAATCCCAGCGTCGTTTACATCGCCGCCGTCACTTTCGATCAAACTGAAGGATTCGAACAAATCGTGGAAAAACCGTGAAATGCTGGACCGACCGTTGGGGTCGAGGGTAGCTGCGGCCGCAAGAGCAGGTGTAGCCGCAGCCATTGAGGTCGCCATGATGGCTGCAGCGCAGAAGATACGGATTCGAAAAAATCTCATGACGGTCCTCCACTCACTCACCGGCGATCTTCGTAACGGAAAGCGTTCCAGCTGGCCAGCGAGGCAGTAAGCGTAGCCGTTTGTGAATTCAGCGCTGCACAGAAAGTACAGAGCCCGCAGGCCGCACCGACATGCTTAGTCCGCGTAAAAGCGCCCCAACGTGTCCGACGGGGGCTTGTGGCGCAGGTCAGGCTTTCGCGGCCTCACCATCTGCACAGACGGCGCTATTCGCACTTTCTGCACAGCCGGCCGCTGGGGGGGGCGTACCAATGCCCTGGTGTGGGAGGCGGAAATGCGGAAGCCAATAGTCAATCGGCGCGCTGCTCTCGGCGGCCTAGCTGGCGCAATGGCGGGAGCGGCACACGCACAAGAAGCGGTGCAGGTTCGCCATCACGGCGTGATCATTCGCACGCCCGAGCTCGACGCTGCGCTGGCTTTTTATGCGGACGGTTTGGGGTTCGCCATCGCTGACTTTGAGCCGCGCCGCGGATGGGCGCGCTTTGTCGGCAACATGCCGATCTATCTGGAGGCAGTGGGCGATCGCCGCTTGCACCCCGCGGATGTCGCCAATGCCGAAATAACATTTCAATCGAACGATCTCGACGCCAGCATCGGCGTGCTTCAGGGCGCCGGCGCGCGGCTGACAACGAGCGAACCATACGCCACCGCCGTTGGGCGTTCGATCAGGTTTGCCGACCACGCCGGCGTCATCCACCACATGATGCATTCGGCGCGGGCAGCGCCATTGTTCGCGGAACCGCGCATCTACAATTGCGGCTTCGATGTTCCAGCCGAGGCGATTGCGCCGACAAGGTCGCTCTTGGAAGGCGCGCTCGGATTTGTAGCAATGACGGAGCGCTATTTCCCACCCTCGGTGCCCTATCTGGAAACCGACCGTTCCTTTGCCTTCATGCTGCATCACAACCAAGATTTCGAACCGGACTTGCGCCCGCGTGAAATGCCAAGTCGCGATGATCTCGGAGTTTCCCTGATCTTCACCAGCACGGACCTGCACACGACCGCGCGCGCGGCTGTAGCGGGCGGCGCAGCACCGTTGGACCGAAGCGCTCGCGCTTTTTCGCTTGGTCGGCGCATGAGTTTCGCCACGCCAGGCGGCGCTCCGTTTGAGATCTGGGATTGGCAATGATGCTCGTGGGGCCTTGGTGGCAGCGCCTGGAACGCGTGTCCAGCTTACCCGGATTTGGCGTTGCCGGCCGGTCGTGGCTGCTTGAGGACATCAAAGTTGCCGAAGCGCTTGACCGTCTAGAGGCGGTGGTGCTGGATTTTCGCGTCGCGCGCACGAGCGTTGAGTGAAGCGGGGACAAACGATGAGATTTCTGGTTCGTATGTTGTTGGCGGCTTTGGCGCTCGCGGTCCCCACAATCGCAATTGCGCAGAGCGCGCAGGAGCAACAGGCCCTGCCAGCGCCAAGTTCCATGCGCCGGCAGGCGCTGGAGGCCGAAGTCGAGCGCTCTCGCGCCATCATCCAAGGCGGCGCCGTGACACCCCAACGGCCCGGGGGATGCACCAGCGCCGAAAGCCGTCAGTTCGATTTCTGGCTTGGTGAGTGGGATGTATCGCCCGGGTAATCGCCCGTTGTAGTGGCGGAAAGCACGATTGACCTGCACGACCAAGGCTGCGTCATCATTGAATTAGAACAACGGCGGCCAATTTCGTCACCTGGTCGGGTACTCAGACAAACAGGGTCAGCGAAAGCTACGGCTACGACATGTTGGGCCGTCGCGTCGAGGTAACCGATAGCGCTGGCGCAACACGGCATCTGGTCTATCGCGCCAATGGCACGCTTCAATCTGAGTACAGCGCCTATGGAACGTCCGATGTAACGCGGACGGAGCGTCTGTACGATTTGGCTGGGCGCCTGAAATCCGAGACCCGCGGCTTCGGAGAGTCCGAGGCGGCGACGACGACCTATGATTATGACGTGTTCGGCAATTTGGCCAAGGTTACCGATCCGAACGGTAACGCCCCCAATTTTGTGTACGACAAACTTGGCCGGGTCGTCAGCAAACCGGACCCGATGAACCACGTCACCGTCTATCAGTACGACGCCTTCGGTCATGCGATTAAGGTTACGGACCCAAAGCTCCAGAGCAGCTATGCTTGGTTCGATGCGTTGGGCCGCGTCAAGGCCACGCTCGAGGCTGGTGGATTTATCGATCAGACGGTCTATACGCCCTTCGGCGAAGTTCAATCAACCAAACGGTTCGCAACCGCTTATTCGGGAGCGATCGATCTCGCGACGGCGCCGAGCGTGGCGAGCAATGCCAGCGCGGATCGAGCCACGCAATTCACGTACGACAGCGCCAGCGCCAACAAGATCATCGTCACGCCGACGCTGCGCTACTCTTAAGCAAGCGCCGGTGCCAACGCTGGCACCTCGTCTAGCATGGGAGCGGCGTCATATTGAGTTTGGCCGTGATCTTGCGAAAGCTGTTGCGGCCGGCACGGGACGCCAATTTCTTGAGGCGGCATCCAGAGAAGCGGCCGTATAGATATCGCTACCGGACACGCGCGCGCGGAAGCTGGCGCCGTGGGCGCGGTCGTTGTCGCGGACGAGCACGTTTGTTGATCCGCCCTTCGGCCTAGCCGTTTCAATCTGGTGCGCCAACCAAAGCGCGGTCGGATACCGCGTCACCTCGAGGTGCAGAATTTCTCGCCGTAGGTGCCTGGCCTTGCTCAACCAGATAGTCGCGGTGACCGCGCTCAACGTGCGTTCCATCCCCCAACGTGGGGCAATGTCTATAGCCAGCGTTGTCGCCGTCGCGATGTCGATCACTGTGCTCTTGTTCTTCCTGGCGTTGTCCAACGGCCTCAGCCAAACAGTGAAGGGATCAGGGGCGGACGATGTGGCGATCGTCATCCGCGAGGGTTCAAACGCTGAATTGAACAGCGTGGTGAGCCGCGATCAGCTCAGTGTTCTGGCGACCGGGCCCGGCGTCGCGCAACGCGACGGCCGGCCCGTCGTATCTGGAGAATTGTTGGTTATCGTCGATGGGCTCAAGCGCTCCACCGGCACCAACGCTCCATTCCGCGGCATTGGTCCGGAGGGCCGCAGCCTGCGCCAGAGCGTAAGCATCACTGAGGGGCGCATGTTCAGCCCGGGCACCAACGAGATCGTGGTCGGGGCGGGACTGTTGCGCGAGTTCGCGGGCTTTGAGTTTGGCAAGACCATTCGTCTGCGTGGCACGACCTGGCAAGTTGTCGGCGTGTTCGAGGCGCCGGGAACCGTGTTTGAGTCCGAGTTGTGGGCCGACATCGCGGTGACGCAGAGCTTGTTCAACAGGCCCAACGTGTACCAGACCATGCGCGTGCAGCTGACATCTCCAGCCGCTATTGAAGCGTTTGAGGCTTGGACGAAGACCGATGCTCGTCTCAATGGATTGGAATTGATGAGCGAACGCGAGTATTAAGCGCGTCAGGCCTCGCAGTCATCTGCTGGCTTTTTGGCCATAGGCTTGCTGCTTGGAATCATGATGGCGATTGGTGCGCTCGCTGGTGCGCTCAACACGATGTATTCCTCGGTCTCCG
>JANNFH010000413.1:0-34260 GCA_031379565.1 Alphaproteobacteria bacterium | reverse complement strand
AATCCCGTCGCTGGTTGAAGGCCAACCCTACGAAGCCAGCCGCATTCGCGTGCGCCGTTTTCCGACGCACGAGGCCAACGGCATCGTCTTGGTGTTTGTGTCGAGCGATGCGCGCTTCATCGGCGAGCCGCCGGCGGCGCCTGAGTTTGGTTTGGGCGAGTTGGTCGATCCGAAGTTCGTGATCGAGCGCACCTTCGCCGCCAGCATGGACAATGCCGTCGTCGGTCTCATGGACCCCGCGCATGTGCCTTACGTGCATAATCAATGGTGGTGGCGCCCGCCGAGCGCGGGCCGCAAGCTCAAGCAAAAAGCCTTCGTGCCGCGCGAGCGCGGCTGGGCCATCGAACGTCACGCGCCGAGTGGAAATTCGCTCGCTTATCGCATGCTGTTCGGCGGCGAGGTGACGACGGAAATCTCCTTCATGCTGCCCGGCTTCCGCTGGGAGGTCGTGGAAAACCCGACCTCGCGCCTGTTCACGCTCACCTGCCTCACGCCGGAAAACGAAACCTCAACCCGCATCACCCAAATCACCTATTGGAAGCACGCGCCGCTCCTGGATGTGATGAAGCCCATCCTCATCCCTGCCGCGCGCAAATTTCTCGACCAGGATGGACGCATGGTCGATCTGCAAAACACCGGCCTGCGCTACGGCCCGTCGATGTTGTGGATTGACGACATCGACGTCCAGGCGAAATGGTACTTGAAACTCAAGAAGGAATGGAACGCCAGCCGCGCCGAGGGCCGCGAATTCGCCAACCCGATCGAGCCGACGACATTGAGATGGCTTAGTTGACGTGTGTGGCAAGAGATGAGCGCGCTCGAGACAAATCGCCTAGCTAAACTTGCCGATCGTCGCCAGCACGCGCTCCAGATCGCTCTTTGAAAGCGCGCCCGCGACACGCAGCGCGCGCGTGGGTTCGATGGTCGCCAGCTTCACGGGGCGCACCAGGGACGGCGCGGGCAAGCCGGCCCGTTTCAAATCGCTGATCGGCGTATCATCGGCGCGCCGCCCGCCGCGATCGCTGGTGATCATCGCGACCCATACAAGCCCGTGGGTTCTTTCGAGCGTGGGCTTGGAAATGACGACTGCCGGCCTGCGCTTCTCAGCCAATCTGTCCGAATAAGGAAACGGCAGAATGAGAACTTCGCCTTGCGCGAACGGCATGGCTCACAGGTCCCTGTAGGCCTCGTCGTCGGCCTCGCTTGCCCACTCACGGAATGTCGCGAAGGGGTCGTCCTCGACACCGGCCTTCTCCACCTGCACGCCCTTGGGCCCATAGTGGAATACCAGCGTATCGCCCGGTCGCACGCCCAGCTGCTCGCGCACCGCCTTTGGCAGCACAAGCTGGCTCTTGCTGGTCACGCGCGCGGTGGCTTTGCCCATGGTAAGACGTTCTTACCATCTTACAAACCGTTAGTCAATCCGCCGCATCGCCCAAGTCACGTAATGAAAAAGTGCGCCGCTGCTGGACGCGATGAAGCCCATCCTCATCCCCGCCGCGCGCAAATTTCTTGACCAGGATGGACGCATGGTCGATCTGCAAACATCGGCCTGCGCTATGGCCCGTCGATGTTGTGATATGACGACATCGACGTGCAGGCGAATTGGTATTTGAAGCTCAAGAAGGAATGGAACGCCAGCCGCGGCGAGGGGCCTGATTTTGTTAATCCGATAGACCCGACTACGCTGCGCTGGTTGTGTTGAGGAAAAGCGAGGTTTCGGGGCATTGAGTGTGACCAGCGGCGACATGGATGCGCGGGCGGTGGCGCAAGCGGGCATGGCGGCCCTCCGCAGCGGCGATGCCAGTTCTGCGCGCCGCCAGTTCGAACAGGTCTTGGCGGCGGGAAAGGCCGATCTAGGCGTGTGGTACGCGCTCGCGTTGGCATGCCAAAAACTTGGCGACATGGACGCCATGCTGGCCGCCGTCGACAAAGTTTTGGAGGCCGACGCACGCCATATTCCGAGCTTGATGTTGAAGGGCGACTATTACGCGCGCGCCGGCGATGAACGCGCCGCGCTCTCGTTCTACACCATAGTGGCTAAGTTCGCGGCGCAATTGGGTCAGCCCACGCCTGAGGTCGCGGCGGCGGCGCATCGCGCGCGCGAAATGAAGGAGGCGTACGCCGCGAAGATGCTCGCGCATGCGATGAGCCGGCTCGCGGCGGCGGGCTATCGAAGAGGGCAGTCAAGCGAACGCTTTTCCCATGCTGTGGATCTCCTGTCGGGGGTGAGGCAGCCGTACATGCAGCAACCGAGATCGCTTTACTTTCCCGAGTTGCCGCAAATTCAGTTCTACCCACGGCGGGACTTCGCGTGGCTCGACGCTATCGAAGCTGCAACCGAGGACATTTGCGCGGAATTGAACGGCGTGTTGGGGAGCGAGGAGGATTTTGTTCCGTATATCCAGCGCGAGGCGGCTCGGCCCATCCTGGATCAACTCAACCTGATGGATAAGAAAGAATGGTCGGCGTTCTTCCTTTTGAAGGATGGTGAGCCAATTGCGCGCAACGTGGCGCGCTGCCCCAAAACAATGGCGGCTGTAGCGAAGGCGCCCATGTCGCGCGTCAAGGGACGCACGCCCTCCGTGCTGTTTTCACGGCTTCTGCCTGGCGCGCGCATACCGCCCCACCATGGTTTTCTGAACACCCGCCTCATCTGCCATTTGCCGCTGATCACGCCGCCGGGATGCCACTTTCGCGTCGGTAATGACGAGCGGGTATGGGAGAAGGGCAAGGCGTGGGTGTTCGACGATACGATTGAGCACGAGGCCTGGAATTCAAGCAACGAACCGCGGACTATCTTGATCTTCGAGATCTGGCGTCCGGAATTGACAGAGGAAGAACGCAAGCTGGTGGCTGCCTTGGTCGAATCCGTGGATGAATATTCCGGCGATGGAAAGAGGCCTTGGACAGACTGAGCGCGGCGCGCGTCGGTCATTCGCTCGGCGCCAACACCACGGGTACGCGCACTTGGCGCGGCGCTTCACCCTCGCCGGGCATGTCTTCTTCAAGCACCAGAATCGCCGCTGTCTCTGCGCTGACGCTAAAGCTCAAGTCCGCATCGAATTCCTTGGGACCTGGTTCGGTCCAACTGACGCGTGGGTGCGCGGGCGCGTGGGCGATAGGCTCACCTTGAGCATCGATCAGGCGCGCCGGAAAATGGTTTTCGAAATACCAATCGGCGGGCGCGATGCCGCTCGCCTGTAGTGGGCTGGTCACTCGCGCGTTGACGGCGGGCATGTTCATCTGCGCCTCCGCGGCCGGCGCCTGGCTTTCCGCCGCAGGCGCAGGCGGCGAACAGGCGGTCAAAAAAGCCAACATAGCCATCGCCGCTGTTCGCGTTGGTATGGAACGGGTTTTTTGGCAATGCGGCGCCCGTGCGCTAAGCCAGCGGCATGATCCGCCCGCACACCGAACGCCACCTCGTCGCCCGCATCGGCTGGCTCCGCGCCGCCGTGCTCGGCGCCAACGACGGCATCGTCTCCACCGCCAGCCTCATCGTTGGGGTCGCCGCCGCTTCGGCAACGCGCGGCGAAATCATGATCGCTGGCATCGCCGGGCTCGTCGCCGGCGCCATGTCGATGGCGGCGGGTGAATACGTGTCGGTGAGTTCGCAATCGGATACCGAACGCGCCGATCTCGCCCGCGAGCAGGGTGAGCTTGCCACGCAGCCCGAGTTTGAGCTTGGCGAACTCGCCGAAATCCACGCCAAGCGCGGGGTTGAGCCCGCGCTGGCGCGCCAGGTGGCGCAGCAATTGATGGCCAAGGACGCGCTCGGCGCCCATGCGCGCGACGAGCTTGGGATTTCCGAATTCACCACTGCCCGTCCGGTGCAAGCCGCGCTCACCTCCGCCGCCACCTTCGCC
Organism: Alphaproteobacteria bacterium; assembly: GCA_031379565.1. Lineage (GTDB taxonomy): Bacteria > Pseudomonadota > Alphaproteobacteria > Caulobacterales > Aquidulcibacteraceae > Vitreimonas. The sequence continues at coordinate 30,394 of JANNFH010000413.1, read as the reverse complement.
TCCGGTGCGGCGTTGCCGTTGTTGGCAGCGTTTGTGAGCCCGCCACCGCTTCTGGCGCTTGAGGTATCGCTCGCCTCAATCGTGTTCCTGGCCGGCCTTGGCGCGCTGGGCGCCAAATCGGGCGGCGCCTTGATGTGGCGCGCCGCCGCGCGCGTTACCTTCTGGGGCGCTTTCGCCATGGCGCTGACGGCCGGGATCGGCGCCCTGTTCGGCGCCGCAGCGTAAGCTCTTTCGCGTCCGCACACCCACGGTCTAAGCTCGCCGCGACTCGATGAGGGCGCATGAACCGGGAAACAATTTCTCAGCTCGAGGCCGCCGCCAGCGATGCGGCGGATTATGCCGACGCTGCGCGCGCGGCAGTGCTGCCCCGCGTTTCTCGCGACGGCAAGCTCGACCGCGGCGCGCTCGACCGCGAGCAGCACCTCGTCCACGGCCTCGCCTGGGTGGCGACTTATGCCGAGACGCTCCGCGAGGTCGCTGACTGGGCGCGCACGCTGAATGCGCAGGGCAAGTTTGGCGAAACCGAAGCGCTGCTCACCAAGTTGCTCGTTGCCGAGTATTCCGCCCAGCTCGCCGGCGGCGTGGCGATGACGCAGGTGGAAACCATTCGTCCAGCCGATTTCGGCATCGCCGCGCCGCCGGTACAGTTTGCGATCACACAGGACGAAAAAACCAGGCTGGCCGATCTCCTGCGCGCCGGCCACGGTCGCGCCACGCTGGAGGATGCCGGTCTCGACAGCGAACTCGATCTGATCCGCGATCAGTTCCGCAAATTCGCCGACGCCGAAATTGTTCCGCACGCCCATCAATGGCATTTGCGGGACGAGCTCATACCACTCGATATCCTCCAACATATGGGCGAGCTGGGCGTGTTCGGCCTCACCATTCCGGAGCAATTCGGCGGCGCCGGCCTTGGCAAGATCGCCATGTGCGTCGTCTCCGAGGAGCTCTCGCGCGGCTATATCGGCGTCGGCTCGCTCGGCACGCGCTCTGAAATCGCCGCCGAGCTCATCCTCACCGGCGGCACGCCGGAGCAGAAGGCGTATTGGTTGCCGAAAATCGCGTCAGCCGAAATTCTGCCCACCGCCGTGTTCACCGAGCCCAATACTGGCTCCGACCTCGCCGCTTTGCGCACCCGCGCACAGCGCGACGGCGATGCTTATACCGTAACCGGAAACAAAACTTGGATCACCCATGGCGCCCGCGCCGATCTGATGACGCTGCTGGTGCGCACCGACGCCGCTTCCAGCGATCACCGCGGCCTCTCAATGCTGCTGGCGGAAAAGCCGCGCGGCGATGAAGCCGACCCGTTTCCTGCCCCCGGCATGAGCGGCGGCGAAATCGAAGTGCTCGGCTATCGCGGCATGAAGGAATACGAGATCGGCTTTGACGGCTTCCGCGTCCCCGCCGCCAATTTGCTCGGCGGCGATGAAGGCCAAGGCTTCAAGCAATTAATGGCGACGTTCGAGAGCGCCCGCATCCAAACCGCCGCCCGCGCCGTCGGCGTCGCCCAATGCGCGCTGGAGCTTGGCCTGCAATACGCGCTCGATCGCAAGCAATTCGGTCAGGAGATTTTCAATTTTCCCCGCGTGGCCAACAAGCTGGTGATGATGGCCGCTGAAATCATGGCCGCGCGCCAGATCGCCTATTTCGCCGCGCGCCGCAAAGACAGCGGCAAACGCTGCGACCTTGAAGCGGGCATGGCCAAGTTGCTCGCCGCGCGCGTCGCTTGGGCGGCGGCGGATAACGCGCTGCAAATCCATGGCGGCAACGGCTTTGCACTCGAATACCCGATCTCTCGCGTGCTCTGCGATGCGCGCATCCTCAACATTTTCGAGGGCGCTGGCGAAATCCAAGCGCACGTCATCGGCCGCCGATTGTTGGAGCAGGGAGGAGCGAATTGAACGCAAGGCTCACGCGGCTTTAACGCTACGGCGCCTATGCAATTTTAATACTTTGTGGGCGATTGTATGGGCTGGGCGCGTTCCCGCGCGCGGGACGATGGCGATGTCAAAGTTGCTTGTTGCGATCGGTGCGTTTTCGCTGGCCAGCTGTGGCCAGGCAGCTCCCCATGATTATCCGGCAGCGGCGCAAACCAGCTTCCACAATTCCTGCCCCGCCGACGACGAAGTGTGCGCGTGCACCTGGGATCAAATCACCCGCACGCTGACTTACGAGGATTACCAAGCAGCCCTCGAACGCTTCCGCAGCGAAGGGCTGATGGACCCGCGCATCACCCGCGCGCGCGGCCATTGCCTTGAACGCCTCGGTAGCTAAAGCCTAAGCCTTCTTTTTGGACAACAGCGCGTCTACGCTCCACGGCCCGCCGCCAGCTGCGGCAATGAACAAGAACACGAAACAATACAGAATGGCCGCGTCGCCCTGGTTCTGGATTGGGAACGGGCTCTGCGGGAAGTGCGCCATCCAATAGGCCACCGCCATCATACCCGAGAGCACGAACGCCGCGGGCCGCGTCAACAGGCCCAGCACCAGCAGCGCCCCGCCGCCTGCTTCCAGCACGCCAGCAATCCACATCAGAGAACCCACAGCAGGGGGCTGCGCGAACATTTCCGTCGCTGGAAATTGCAGCAGCTTCGCGGTGCCGTGCTCCATGAACAAGAGCCCGCTGACGATGCGCAGCGCGCTCAGCAGCGGCCCTGAAAATTTATCGAGAAAGCCCATATCTGATCCTCCTGGGCGCGAGCTTGCACGGCAGCCGAGCGGCGCCAAGGCTATTCTTACGACGGCCGGCGGCTTTGCAGCGCAGCGAACAGGGTGCCGTCGTCCAGGAGGTCAAGCTCCCCGCCGACCGGCACGCCGTGCGAAAGCCGGCTAACGATAATCCCCAGCGGCGCCAGCCGCTCGGCGAGATAGTGCGCCGTCGTTTGTCCATCAACCGTAGCCGCCAGCGCCAGGATCACTTCGCGCACGCCTTGCCCATGCGCGCGCGCGAGCAATCTCGGAATCCGTAAATCTTCCGGCCGCACGCCGTCGAGCGCCGAGAGCACCCCGCCCAGCACATGATAGCGCCCCTTGAACGCGCCCGCGCGCTCCAGCGCCCACACATCGCCCACTTCAGCGACGACGCAGATCAGCGCATCGTCGCGGTCCGGCGCGGTGCACAGCATGCACGGGTCGGAGGTGTCGAGCGCGCCGCACACCGAGCACGGCGCGACCTTCTCGGCCGCCTCAAGCAGCGCCGCCGCCAGCGGCAACATCAGCGCGTCCTTCTTCTTCAGCAATTGCAACGCCGCCCGCCGCGCCGAACGCGGCCCGAGGCCGGGGAGTTTGGCCAGCAGGGCGATCAGCGCTTCGATCTCAGGCGCGGCGATGACGGATTTGGGTCTCATAAGCCGCTTATGTCCTCAAGCAGGGCTTCGGGGCGGACCGGGCCGCCGAGGAAGTCCTCAAGCAATTCCGCCGGCGCGCGTTCGCCGCCGTAACGATAGAGTCGCTCCGAAACATAGCCGAACCAGCGCGGATTGCCTGCGTCGAACGCGCCGATGTTTGCATCGATGCGCGCGCGTACAGCGGCGGTGACGAACGCGCCCAAAGCATAATGGATCATGTAGCCAGGTTCATCGACCAATTGTCCGCGCACCGCCCACCAGGAAAGCTCGGGATGGGGCGTGATGTGCAGATAGCGGCTGGTGATGTCGGTCCATACAGCGTTGGGATCGGCGTCCGGATCGCGTGACATTCGCAGTTCGAACAGGCCCCACGCGACGTCGAGCATCACCGCGCCGAGGCGGGCGCGGCGGTTCTCCGCGGCGTCGGCGGCGCAGCCCAAATATCTCTGTTGCCAGGCGGGCGCATAGACGCTCCAGCCGGTGATGTCGGCGAAGGCCTCGACCGCCAGCGTTAAATCGTCCGGCAGCAACAGCGAAGGCCGCGCACGCATCGCCGCATAATGGACGGTATGTCCGTTCTCGTGCGCAAGCTGGGCGGCGAGGCCAAGGCCGCCCTGCTGCATGATGATCGAGAGACGCGGAATGGCGGGCCGCCAGGCGCCATCGACTTCGCGGCCAATCCGCGCGAAATCCGCATAATCGACCGGCGACATGCCGGGGCGGGAATCGATGTCCTGGATTACGCCGAGCGCGTCGAGATCGGCGCCAAGATCAGCGAAGAAGCGGTCGTCGGCGGCGCGAACGGCATCCGCCGGCGCACATTGTTCGAGCGCGCGCGCCGCCGCCGCGTAGGAATAGCGGAAATCCCAGGGCTCGATGGCGCGCGCGGAATCTGCCTCGCCCCAAGCTTCGAGCGCCGCGATCAGCCAGACCTCCGCTTCGCCGGGCGCGAGCCCGATTGAGGCCTCGGCGCGGGCGATGTTGCCGCGCGCACGCTCCGCTTCAAGTCCGATCAGGCGCCGATAGGGGCTGGACGGTTCGTCATTGCCGTTCACAGCCCGCCACAAGGGCGCCATCGCCAAGAAGAGGCCGCGCCGCTGTCCGGCGTCGCCGAGTTGCTCCAGGGTTTGCAGCGCCGCTGTTCGCGCATAGACGCGGTCTTCGAACGTGATGGAATCGCCGACGCTGCTGAAGCAGGCGTAAAGCGCGCGGCGCAAATCCGCGCCGGTGGCGTCACCACGTTCGGCGTCGTCGCAATCGCCGACCGGCGCAAGCGAGCTGTCCTCGCGATAGGCGATTCCGGCGCGCATGGCAGCCAGCGCGCGGGTGTTGAGCGGGCTGAGCGCGCCAGCATCTGCCGCGGCGAACGCCGCTTGCAGCGCCGAGAGGCTTGCCTCGTAGCGCGCCTGCCAGCCGGCGCGGCCGAGACCGCTGAACTGGGCCGTCAACCCTGAATCGATAGTGTCGCGCGCGCCCGCGGCGTCGAGAAAGTCCGCGTAATGGGTCTCCGCCGCTTCGACACGGGCGTCACCCGACGATGCGCATGCGCCGAGCACGACGACAAAGCCACAGAGGGCGAGGCCCCGGCAAACAATGAACTTGATGCGACTCATCGCGGAATCATTAGCCTTCGGCGCCGGTGCGGGCGAGGGCGCCGCCGAGCCGCCAAAGCAATATAGGTAATCCGATGACCCATCTCAGCGCTGTGATAGCGGAAATTCTTGCCCCGCATCGGCCGCGCCGATGGGCGGGGCGTCGAGGCCAGCATTCTCACGGACCGTTTGCGTCACGCGGATAGCCCGCCAGCTTCATGACGACGATGCGTAAATACGGGTTCAGGCCGCCAGCTTGCGCCGGATATAGCCGTTCGGGTTGCCGGTGACGTTGTAGCCGAAGAAATCGCACAATTCCGCGTCGACCTCGAACTCGGGGCTCTCGGTCAGAAAATCCGCCACGGCGCGATTGACGCCATTGTCGTACTGAGCGTAGCGGCGGGGACCAAGTTCACCGACCACGCCATCTTCGATGACGAAATACTCGCCGGGCCCCAGCCGCGGCTTGAAGAAATCGAGCACCGCCTTTGTCGTCTTATAGACGTGCGCGCTATCTTCGCTGATCAGCCAGGGCCGAGGCAGCTCCGCCAGCAGCTCCTCGGTCAGCACCGCGCCAAGATCGGTCGCATCGCCTTCAAGGAAGAGGATGCGCTTGTGTTTGAGTTGGGGCGCTTTCAGATCGACCGAGACCACCCGGGACCCGCGGCGCACCGCGCCCATCATGTCGGCGAACCACAACGCGCTGCCACCGTCCTTCGAGCCGATCTCGATGATGGTAGCAGGCCTCGCCTTGTGGAGCAGCTGCATATAAATGAGCACATCGAGCGGCAGTTTCAAAAACTCTCTGCCGCGGTAACACGACTTCCCATTGCTGGTGTTCGCGCCGAACATGTGGCGCTGATCGAAAAGCGTGATGGCGCGCTCGAAGGTTCGCCCGCATGGCGTGCGAAGCGGCGGCGCACTCGTCACATCTTGGTCCATCGCGCCAGAGAGCCTGCGATCGCCGCACGGTCAAGACGGTCCGCGCCGCAAGGCGCGCTCAACCCGTGAACGCCGCCTCGAATTCCACGGCGCCAGCGCCGCCGGCGGCGAAATAGGCGCGCCAAAACCCGCGCACATTGCGGTCGAGTTCAGCGGGCAGGAAGGGGCGCCCCGGATCGTGAAGGCGCCCGTAGCCGGCGATGTGGACATCGACGCCGCGCACGGCCGGGACAAGGCTGTTCTGCGTCACGATTGCCATGCTCGCTTCAACCGGCTGCGATCGGAACGCCCGCCAGGGTAGGGCTTGGCTGTTCTCGAGCATGTCCGAGAAAAGATAGAGGCGCGAATACCCTCGCCCTCCCATCGGGTGTTGCGTCGCTTGCGCCACGGTTCCGGTGATATCGGAAAAGGGCTGTTCGTCTGGATTATTCGTGAGCGGTCGTACCGCGGCGAGAAGCCGGGCGCGAAACAATCGCCGGTCGCGTTGCGCGATCACGGCACGACATTCTCCGAGCGTATCGGTAAAGAAGTTGCCGCTGACCGGGCAACCGGGGACGCAGCCGTTGAAGGCCCGCGCCGAGTCCGAATAGTGCGCCCCAATCGTGGCGACGACGAGCCGATCGCCGGTTTCGAGATGATCCACCACGGCGCCGATGCTCTCGGCGATAACGCGGTGGTCGTTGGCGTCGTACGGGGTGGTTCGATCTATGAGAAACAGCGTCGAGCGCGTGCTATAGCGGCAATAATCCGTGCTGTTTTGCGCCAGCGCCGAACGCGGCGGCATCGCCAACATGGCGCATGCGACCAGGCAAACCAGTCCCACAACGCGGACCAAAGGCATGGGAGAGCTCAATTGCTGCTCATCTGACGCTTTTCGTTGGCGAAGCGTCCTTCTTCACTCGATATCGCGCGGCCATGTTGAATGCGAATGCGCCCAAGCGCTTTGTTCGCGGCCTTTCTTGCGAGATCGACTTTCTCGTATTCGGGATGCGGATCGTGGCAGAAGAACGCCGCCAAAATGCCAACTGTGACGATCGCCAGATTGATCGAAAAGAAGATCCAGCCCTCAATTCCGAGGGTTACCGCAAGGACCAACCGCGCGGCCGCTTCGATGTATTGTTGGCTATCGATCATCTGGGAGAAGGACGGATCGGCCTGGGTCGCGAACGCGAGATAGCCTTGGCGAAGAACGCCCACGCCATAACAAATCGCGAGGATCAACGAGAGGCAAAATCCAATCCAAGTTAGCGATGGCAGCGCCGCCAGAACTGGTGATGTGCCGGGGTTTTGATTGATAATGTACGACACGTTGTAGCCGAGGCGACGGAAGCCAATTCCGGTGAAATGCGCCAGCACCATGAAGATCATGCCGACCAAGAACGCCACGATGAGCGAGAGCAGCGGGCTCTCGCCAAAGAAAAGTTCAAAGGAAAGCCGGTTGACGGGAATTTCCGTGACCGCAAGCACCAACAGGAAGGGCAGGTACCAGATCCGCGCGTAACTCGGCAGTCGGTTCACTTGGCCATTGATCGTGTTCCAGTTTTGCTGCGCCTCAAGCGATTGCAGCTCGGCATTCTCGAAATGCGGGCGAAACCGATCCTCGATCTGCTGGACCTTATCTCGGTGGAATGACCAAGCCTTCTCCAGCGCCTGGTTGCCGCGAAGTTCCGCGGGCAATTGCACGACGTTCTGCGCCATTCTTCACCGCCTCCTAGCGGCGAAGATATGCAATCTATAGTTGCAAATCAAGAGTGCTCGGCGCAAGCCCTCAAAATGGCATCTTGAACCCAGGCAGCATGCCGAGGCCCCCGCCAAGGCCCTTCATTTCGCTGTTTTGTGCGTCTTCCAATTGCCGTCGGGCGTCGTCGTGGGCGATTTTCACCAGGTCCTCGACGATCTCTGCTTCATCGGGTTTCATCAGCGACGGGGCGATGCTGATGCTGAGCAAAGCGGTCTTCCCCGACAGCCGCACTCTCACCAAGCCGCCGCCGGCGCTGCCTTCGACTTCCATCGCTTCCAGTTTTTTCTGCGCCTCGTTGATGCGGGCCTGCATCGCCTGGGCCTGGCGCATGATCTGGGAGATGTCTTTCATCACACTTCCTTCTTGCGCGCGGGCGCGGCCGCGGCCGGTTTCGCTGCCGGCATCACCACGATTTCGCCCGCGTTGGGATCGGGTGGCTGGCGCACTTCGGCAATCTCTGCGCCGGGAAAAAGCCTAAGCGCTTCGGCCACGAACGGTTGCTTGCGAATTTCATCGAGCGCGCGCGCTTCCTCGCGCTTGCGTCGCTCGGCCAAACTCTCCACCGGCGCCGCCGCCTGCGCCTGCGCCTGCGCGCGCACGACCCAGTCTTCGTCCAAAGCACCGCGCAAAAACGCGATCAGTTTGCGCGAGAAATCCGCAGGCGTGTTCGGTGCGGGCGCATAAACCAATTCGCCCGGCGAAAACTGCACAACGCGCACGCGCTCCAAAGCGATCTGCAGTTCGACTTTGTGCTGGCTTTCCACGAGGGCCACCAACTCCTCGAACCGGTTGAGCGTTGGCGTTGCACCGCCGGCATCCTGCCGGCCTTCTTCCTGCCGGCTGGAAGCCAGCGGTGCAACGGCGCCATCTCGCAACAGCCGCGCCGCATCCTCCGGCGGCGGCAAGCCTTGCGCGGCGCAGAGGCGCACCATCGCCATTTCCACCGCCGCGATCGGATCAGGCGCGCGGCCCGCTTCCTCGAGCGCCTTCAAGAGCATCTGCCACAAGCGCGATAGCTGCGCCGGTGAAAGCTGCATCGCCAAAGCCCGCACCCGCGCCACCCAATCGGCGCCGCCAATCAGCCGCGCCTCCGCGCCGAGCGCCTGCGCCCGCGCCGCGTCATGGCCGATTTCCAGGAGATCACGCAGGATCAGGGCCGGATCGGCACCGCTATCATACTGGCTGCGCGCTTCATTGATCGCGGTCTTAGCGTCGCTGCGCGCGATCGCCTCGAAGAGGCCGAGCGTGCGCCCGCGATCCGCCAAACCCAGCATGTCACGCACGTCCGCGGCGGTGACGGCCTCGCCCGATTTCTGCACCAGCGCCTGATCCAGCAGCGAGAGCCCGTCCCGGACCGAGCCCTCAGCCGCCCGCGCGATCAGCATCAGCCCGTCGGCATCCACCTTCACGCCTTCCTTGACGCAAATGCCGGCCAGATGCTCCGCCAGCTTTTCGGTGTCGATGCGTTTCAGATCGAAACGCTGACACCGCGACAACACCGTCACCGGCACTTTGCGGATTTCCGTCGTCGCGAAAATGAATTTCACATGCGGCGGGGGCTCTTCCAGCGTCTTCAGCAGACCATTGAAGGCCTGCGTCGAGAGCATGTGGACTTCGTCGATGATATAGATCTTGTGGCGCGCCATCACCGGGGCGTAGCGCACGCTGTCCAATATCTCGCGGATGTCGCCAATGCCGGTGCGAGAGGCTGCGTCCATCTCGAACACGTCGGGATGGCGGCTCTCCATGATGGCCTGACAATGCTCGCCGGGCGGGTCGAGATCGACCTGGGGCGCATCGATGTCGCCGCGCTGGTAATTCAGCGCCCGCGCCAGCAGGCGCGCCGTCGTGGTTTTGCCAACCCCTCGAACCCCGGTCAGCATGGTGGCGTGGGCGATCCGGTTTAGCGCAAACGAATTGGCGATGGTGCGCACCATCGCCTCTTGGCCGATCAGGTCGGCGAAGGTGCGCGGGCGGTATTTGCGCGCCAGCACGAGATAGCCCGCCTTGGGGTCTTCGCCAAACAGGCCTGGGGGCGATTCATGGCTCATTGGAGCGAACATAGCGCCCCGAAGGCGCGTTCGCGAGGGGCGGATGTTTGCCGGGCGTTTACCGCTTGGGGGTAAGGCTGGCCTGTTGTTGAGTTTAGGGGCCGCGCTCAAGCGGGGCGAAATGATGAAGCCGGACCGTTCTCGTTTGACCTGGGTGCTTAGCATTCGCAGGTTCTTGGAGGTTGCCTGGACCGGGCACGGAGCGACCCGCTTCGTCTCGGTCCTTTCGATCCCGGTGCTGGTGCTGGTTTCAACGCCGGGCTGGTGGTGGGTTGGGTGCGTCGCCGGGGCGACGGTCGGCATAGGGCTGGACCTGTACGCGCGCGCCCATTTCGCCAAGCTCGCCGATCAGCTGGAGAAGTTCAACGAAACCGAATTGCGCGGCCTTATGGGTCGGCATGTGGGCGTCCTCTCCGCGCTGCTTACCTGCTACGCCGCGCCCTACGCCGCGCTGGCGTTCGCTCCCTCGCCGGGACCAGCGATTGGGCTCATGTTCTGTGCGGCGTCCGCCATCGTCGTAACTTCGCTTCACGTGATGACCCGGACCATGATCTTATACACCATCCCCGCCGTGGCGGTGGGGATCATCGCCAACGCCGCGGCGCTCCATCCCGGCTGGCAGGCCTATGTGCTCGTACTGCTCGGCGGGTTCTTGGTGGTGAACGCGGTTGTAACGGCGCGCGCGGGCGCGGCGAGTTTCAGCGATCTCATCACCGCCCGGCTGGAGGCGGAGGAGGCGGCGCAAACGCTTGAGCGCCGCGTCGCGGAGCGCACGGCGGAACTGGCTGAAGCCACGCACCGCGCCGAGGCGGCCAACCGGGCCAAATCCATGTTCCTGGCGAACATGACCCACGAATTACGCACGCCCCTCAACGCCGTGCTCGGCTATGCGGAAATTATCGCCGAGGACATCGCCAGCGGCGACACCGCGCAGTGCGGAGAGGATTTGGGCAAAATTCGCACCTCGGCCTCGCATCTCTTGGGCCTCATCACCGAGGTGCTCGACTTGTCGCGGATCGAATCTGGAAAGCTCGAATTGTGCCCGGCCCAAACCGACATCGGCGCGCTCATGCGCAGGGCGCTCGATACGGTTTCACCGCTGGCGCTTCAGCATGAAACATCCTGCGAGCTGGTTATCGAACTTGGAATTGAAGCGCTTTATGTCGATGAATTGCGCTTGCGTCAGTGCGTCGTCAGCTTGCTTTCCAATGCCACCAAATTCGCGCGCGGCGCCAGGGTCACCGCCAGCGTGCGGCGCGCGCTGTTCAACGGCGAGGCGGCGCTTGCCTTTGAAGTGCGTGACACCGGTCCCGGCATCGCGCCGGCCGATATGCCGCGCTTGTTTCAACCCTTCGTTCAAGTAGATTCAAGCGCCGCGCGCGCACACGAAGGGGCGGGGCTTGGGCTTGTCATCACCCGCCGCTTGGCCCGGCTCATGGGCGGGGATGCGGTCGCTGAGAGCGAACCCGGGCGCGGCGCGGTGTTTACGATCTACATCCCCGAGCGCCCCGTCATGGAGGCCGCGCCCGCATCAGAGGCGGCGTAAGTCGCCGGCGGATTTGAGCGTGCGGCGCGGCGCTGGCGCCAGCGATCGACCGGGTGGTCGATCAGCACCAGCACTAGGGCTGAGACCGCGAACGTGCCCCCAATCGCCGTCCACATCGCAAATGGCGGCTCGTAGGTGAGCACGAGGCCAATGACCAGCAATTGGCTGAGATACATTGGGTAGGAGAGATCGCCGATCCAGCGGTCGAGCGCGAAATCCTTGAAGGCATGGAACACGAACGGGATTGATAGCGTCACCACAGCGTAGGCGAGCCAGCGCGCCTTGAGCGGGTCGAGGCTGAGCGCCTCGCCGATCAGGGGGAACGCGACTATGAACGCCACTAGCAGCGCGCCTACGATCCAGCCGATCGCTTTGGGCAGGCGCGCCGCAAGCGGCAGCGCCTGATGCGCCAACATGCCGAACAAGAACAGGAACAGCGCGGTCGGGAAAAGGCGCCCCTGCCACAGCAAATAATCGATCCCGGTCCAGATTCCGGCGAGCCGGAACAGCAGGCTCGCCGCCGCAATCGCTGCGATCCATTTCCAGCCCGCGCGCGCGAGAAACGGCGCAACAGCGTAGAACATCAGCTCCACCGAGAGCGACCAAGATTGCGGGATCAGCAATCCCTGCCAGGCGACTGTTGTCGTCTCGTCGGGAAGCGGCCCGCGCGCGTCGAACACCAAGGCGCCGTTGTCGTCAATCGAGAACCAGAACAGCATTTCCTGGCCGACCATGAAAATGTTTTCGAACGCCAGCACCGCCGCGGTCAGTGGATTGCCATAGGCGTTGGCGAAAATATCCGGCGACGCCGTTGCGCTGGCGTTGAAAACCCAAAGCGTTACCGCGCCCAGCACGCACATCGCGAAATAGGTCGGGAACAGACGCAGCAGCCGGTTGGAATAAAACAGGCCGACGTCCTTGTATTTTCCGCCCAGCACCAGCGCCATGTAGAAGCCGGACACGATAAAAAAACACTGCACCGCGAGCCCGCCGCTGATGAATTTGTAACTCGCCAGCGGCAGGTGCGAGAGCAACACCGCCAGCGCCAGCGCCACGCGCACCATTCCCATCCGCAAACCCCAAACCCGCGCCAGCCGCGCTCACCAAGCCAGCATGACCAAGCCGCGCGCGCGCGTCGCGCTCACTGGTCGCTGGTTGGGGAGGGTTCGCCGATTTCGCGGTGGGTCGTCGCCGATACCCGGCGCCTCGGCGCTTACCGGCGCCCACGGGGAAGGCGGTGCAGACAGGACGGCGACCCGTGCGCAACCCGTTACGGCTGCTTCCTTCCGGACCTGACCGGGTTGGCGGGGCGACCGTCCGCCGCCTGCCTGCGCCCTTCATATCGCCGTTCGCGACAGACCGTGCAAGCGCGCCTTGTAATTGTTGCAAAGTAAGGGAAAACGGTATAAGTAAGGAAAAATGAGCACGTCAACACTAACCTCCAAAGGACAAGTCACCATCCCAGCGACGGTGCGCCGGCGGCTGGCGCTAAACCCGGGCGACCAGGTAATTTTCGTGGAGCTTGAGGGCGGTGGCTACAAGTTGGCGCCGCTCAATTTGCCGATCACGGCCTTAAAGGGCGCGGTCTCGAAGCCAGCAAAAGCGGTCTCGCTTGAAGCCATGGAGGCAGCCGTGCAGGCACACGCCGCCGAGCGTTCCAAGCGGCGATGATCGGCATCGATACCAACGTATTGGTTCGTTATTTGGCGCAGGACGATTCGGTTCAGTCGGCCAAGGCGACGCGTTTCGTCGAGGAAGAAATCAGCGCCGCGCGCCCAGGTTTTGTGACCTCCGTCGTGTTGTGCGAGGTGGCGTGGGTGCTTGCCCGCGCCTACGGCGTTGCGCGCGCCGATCTCGCGCAAGTCCTCGAGCGCATTTTGCGCGTTGAAGCGTTGACGCATGAGCACATCGAAGCGGCTTTGTTGGCGCTTGAGGATTTTTCTGTCAGTCGGCTCGATTTCGCCGACTGCCTTATCGCTCACGTCTGTAGGCGCGCGGGATGCCGCGAGGTGGTTACCTTTGACGCCGATTTCGCCCGCCGCGCGGACGTGCGCCGTCTCATCTAGCCGCGCCGCGCAGCAGGTCGAGGCCCCCGATTGCGAAGCCTGCGCCAAACAACAACCCCGCCGCCATGAAACCGTAATCGGGCAGGGGCGCCGGCATTTGGCCCAAGACGCCCGCCGCGATCACGGCCCCAAACCAGCAGAGCGGCGGCGCGATGGGCCTCACACTGGCGCGAATCCAGGCGAGCGAAAGCCCCACCATGGAGATCGCCAGCACCGCCGCGCCTTGCGCGTAGGTGGAAAAGCCGAACGGGTCGGCGTCCGGCCCGCCAATAAAGCTGAGCGAGGCCATCGCCAGCGCGAAAGCCGCGAGCCCAAGCGCGCCCAATTTGCCGGCGCGCGCAAGATAAATACCGATCAGCCCAAGCGTGAGCAGCACGTCAATGCCGTCCCAAAGCGCCTCTTGCGCCACCGGCCCCAACGGTACTGGCAGCGCCGAAGCGATCCGCGCCAGCCCGCCCAGCAGGGCGGCCAGTCCCGAGAGTTTGAACAGAATCGCGGAATTCATAAATGGAGGTCTCCCTTGCGCGGCCGCCGTTTCCTTGACCTTGGCCACGGCGCTTAATACCTGAAAGCCATGGCTCTACGAGAGATTATCATTGCGCCCGATCCGCGGCTGAAGGTCAAATCCAAGCCCGTCGTGGGCGGGGTGACTGATGCCCACCGCGCGCTGATGGACGACATGCTGGAGACCATGTATGGCGCGCCCGGCATCGGCCTTGCGGCAATCCAAATCGGTGAGCCACTCTGCATCATCGTCATGGATTTGGCCGCCAAGGACGAGCCGCCCGCGCCGCGATATTTCGTCAATCCGGAGATTTTGTGGTCCTCGGGCGAGGTCAAGGCTTGGGAAGAGGGTTGCCTATCGGTTCCCGAATTCTTCGAAGAGGTCGAGCGCCCCGCGCACGTCAAGCTGCGCTATCTCGATTATCACGGCAAGCTTGTCGAAGAAGAAGCGCACGACATTTTCGCGGTTTGCATCCAGCACGAAATGGACCACCTCGAAGGCGTCCTATTCATCGACCACATCTCGCGCCTGAAACGCGAAACCGTGCTGCGCAAGCTGAAGAAAGCCAAAGCGCTGGAGGCGGCGGAGGCGTGAGGCGGGCGTGCGGCGCTGCGCGGCTAACCCATCCCTTCAACCAAAAGCGAGATGTTTCCGCGTAGGGGGCTCCGCCTAAATCGGCCATCCTGCGAATGAAGAGTCACAGGCACGCCGCTTGGCCCAGGCTTCAAGGTCAGCCGCACCTGCTGGTCAATCCTTGCCATTGGCGCAACTTGCAAACGAAAGCGGCGCGTGATGCGGCCAACAGCTATGCGCAGGAAACTTGAGGCAAACCAGCTGCCGATGCAGGTTCGCGGACCGGCGCCGAAGGCGAGGTATTCGAACTGCGTCGGTTCGATGCGCGCCCAGCGTTCGGGAAGAAAGCGGGCCGGCTCGGTATACAAGTCCGGCGACCGGTTGGTCAGGAAGGGGCTCAAGGAGACATAAGCTCCCGCCGCAACATCACAATCGACCAAGTCGGTATCGCAGCTGGCGCGCCGCGTCAGCAGGGGCACAATGGGAAGCAGGCGAAGGCTTTCGCGAGTTACCGCGTCAAGCCCCTTGCACTCGGCCAAACCCTGGGGAGAATCCTCGGGCAACGCCGATATCTCGTCAAGCAACGCCGCTGAAGCCTCGGGATGCTGGGCCAGCAAGAACAGGGCCCAGGTCAGCGCGGCTTGCGAAGTCTCGAACGCCGCCGCGAACAGCGTGGGCAAGTGGTTAAGGGTGGCGCTATCGCCAGCTGGCGTGCCGGTTTCATCGACGCTGTTGGCGAGTATGGACATGAGATTGTCAGCCCGCGCCGGCGCTCCCTCCTTTCGCTTCCATGCGATCAGAGCTGCTTCCACTTTTTGCGAATGCCGGATCACGCGGTGGTAGGGAAGGCCCGGGAAATTGATCGGCAACGCCCGCACCAGCGGGGCCGCCTCCATCTCGATATGTTGATCGAACAGCGTCGCGGCGGCCAAGACCTCGTCGCTGCAGCCGCCATGCTCAGCCGGGAAGAGCGTCTCCAAAGCAGCCAACAACGTAACGGATTTGCACGCCTGAAAGAGATCTATCGGAACGCCCAGTGGCCAAGATTCGATTTCCCGATCGACGATTTCTCCAATCTTGTTCGCCATTTGATCGACGGCGGCGCGGCGCAAGGGCGGCGCCAGGAGGCGGCGGTAGTGTGCGTGGCTTTCGCCGCTCGGCCCCAGCAACCCGCTGCTAATACGGCGCTGCGCCGAACCACGGGGACCAGGCATCATCACGCCGATCGACTGGAAGGTCGATGGGTCGCTCATCACGCGTTTGTTGTATCGCGATCCTACCGCCAACATGTAGCGCCGCGATTTTCGGGCGCCGCCCAGATCGAAGCGGAATTCAGTCAGCGCACCGTTGCGCCGGTAAGTCCGCTCCATCTCGCCAAGCGGGTCGATGCCGAAGCGGAGAACTGAAAGCAGGGCCGTCAAACCATCGACCCGGCTGCATTGATTGGGAACAGGCGGGGCGCCCGTTTTTTCGACTCGAGTGCTCACCTGGCCGCTCCTCGCCCGTCTAGAACAATCCTCGGGACGCTCCACCTGGATCAGAGCACTGTCAAACGCACGGATTGCCCCGTTGCACGAGCTGCGGAGCGGGCCAGGGCCTTCGCCTGGGGCTGGCGGGCGCGATTCGGGTTTGGCCCGCGCCTGTCCTGGGGTACGCTCCTCCACCTAGCCGCTGTCGGGGGCAACCATGTCGAGTGTTTTTCTGCGCTGGGAAATAGGCGCCTACGATGCGCCCACCGTACACACGTCCACCATGTACCGCGTGCCGCACCTTTCTGACAGCGGCGTTACTATTCTTTTCAGCGGTAGCGGCTTCACCTACGACGCCGGCAACATCCCGACAGGCGGCGTGATTAGCTCGATCCGGCTGATGGCGGGCGGCGTTACTCTGGCGCGGCTCACCAGCGTCGATATCGACATGGCGGCGTACGGTGACCTTGTACGCGACTACCTCGACGTGCGCGGCCAGATCAGCTGGACAAACTTGCTGGGCGCGGAACTCGACGTGGTGAGCATCACGGCCACGAACGTGCGCGTCGCCAACACCGACGGCACTTTCACCGATGTCGTAGGAACGGGCCTTGGCGCGCCTTCGCCGGGGCAAATCACGGGCAGCGTGAGTCTCGTTCGTCATGTCGCGGCTGACGGCGCGACAATCATCACCAGTGTCGGCGTCAACGCTTCACTTGCGGTCGTCGCCTCAGCCCTAGATGAGAGCACTGCCGCCACTGTCCTGTTCATGCTGATCAACCAGGGCAACAACGCGCTTGCCGGGCTCAACAACGGGATAAACATCGACGGGACGACTTACTTTTACGATTTGGAAGCTGGCCCGGGCAACGACTCAATCAACGGATCGACGATCCGTAATGTCGACTACGACTATGCCATCGCCGGCGTGACCGTGAATCTCGTCAACGGCGCAGCGACCGGTGGCGGCGGGACCGATTCTCTTGCTCTCATTCAGGGCGTCAGCGGCTCGATTTTCAACGACACGATCACTGGAAATGCATCAATCAACACGTTGCACGGCCGCGACGGCGATGACCTGCTCAGCGGCAGCGGCGGTAACGATGAGCTCGACGGCGGGATTGGCGACGACACCGTAAATGGCGGCGGCGGCGTCGATACCGCCCACTACGAGGACAGCGATATCGCATCCGGCGTAAACGTATCGCTGATGATCGCGGGCGCGCAGAATACAGGCGGCGCGGGGATCGACACGCTGATCGCGATCGAGAATCTGTACGGCTCGCAGTTTGGCGATCAGCTGACCGGAAACACGGCGGCCAACGCCCTCTACGGCGCCGGCGGCAACGATAAGATCAATGGCGGCGATCGCGCCGACTCCCTGGATGGCGGAGCGGGAAATGACGTCCTGAACGGCGGCAGCGGCGCGGACGCGCTGCGAGGTCAAGCCGGCGCCGACAAGCTCAATGGCGGAGGCGGCGTAGACACCGCTTTCTACGACGGCGTGACAGCCGGCGGGGTCAGCGTTTCGCTGGCCGTTTTTGGCGCCCAGAATACCGGCGGCGCGGGTACAGACACGTTGGCGGGAATTGAGAATTTATCGGGTTCGCAATTCGTCGATACGCTGACGGGTGATGGCGGCAATAATCTTTTGCAAGGCAATGGCGGCGCCGACACGTTGCGGGGCAGTGGCGGCGACGACACGCTGCAGGGCGGCGATGGCAGCGACAGTCTCTACGGCGGCAACGGCGATGACGTTCTCCTGGGTCTCAACCACAATGACGCTCTTAACGGCGGCGCCGGCGCAGACCACATGGAAGGCGGCATAGGCAATGACAACCTGGCCGGCGGCGACGGCGTGGACACCGCATACTATTTCGATGGGATAATTAACGGCGTCACCGTCTCGCTCGTGGCCCCCGGCGCTCAGAATACCGGCGCCGCTGGCATTGATACGCTGAGCGGCATCGAGAACATCTTCGGTTCGAATTTCGGCGACGCGCTCATCGGCGATCAGTTCGCAAACGTGCTGACCGGCAATGGCGGCGCCGACATCCTCGATGGCAATGATGGGCAAGATCAGCTCTTCGGCGGCGTTGAAAACGACATCCTGATCGGCGGCGCCGGGGATGATCTCCTACGCGGCGAGGACGGCTCGGACGTTCTCAGGGGCGGCATCGGCGACGACAGCTTGCGCGGCGATGCCGGCCAGGACTTCTTCGTGTTCGACACCGGGCTCGGCGTGGATGTCGATACGATCCTGTCGTTCGACACCAACGAGGACCGAATCTACCTCGACGCCGCCGTTTTCACTGGCCTTTCGCTGGGCGCGCTCAGCGCGGCGGCGTTCCGAACCGGCAATTCGGATTTCGCCGCCGATGCCGACGACCGCATCATCTACAATGCCTTCAACGGCCACCTCCTCTTCGACCCTGACGGAATCGGCGGCACGGACGCGGAGCTTTTTGCTTTGCTCCTGGTTACGCCGCCCATTTCAGCCTTTGAAGTGATTTAAAGCGACGGGTGGGGAATGGTTCGCCTTACTTTGCGGTGGGGGTCACCGAACTCGGCCCGCCGCCCCCAACGGGCGCGACGATAAATCCGCCTCAAACCGCGCCAAAACGAGTGCCGCCCCCTTCACGGCGCGGGCGAACGCTCTACATTCCGCGTCAATCCAGCGCCCGCCGGGCGCGTCTGCCAGGGTTGGACCCATGTCTGAAGCTTTTGCCGGTTATGTCTGCACCTCAGCGGCGATCGACGCCGCGGTGGCGGCGCGTTCGATGTTGGCGCACCCGTTCTATCGGGCCTGGGAAGAGGGAAGCCTGACCCGCGCGGCGCTGAAATCCTACGCCATGCAATATTTCCATCACGTCGAAGCATTCCCGCGCGCGGTCAGCGCTGTGCACGCCAATTGCCCCGATCCGCGCGGGCGCAAATTGCTGGCCGAAAATCTGGCCGAGGAAGAAGGCGTAGGCGAAGGCCGCGACGATCACGCTGCGCTCTGGCTTGGCTTCGCCGCCGGCATGGGCGCCGACGAAGCCGAAGTGCGCGCTGAAACGCTCCACCCCGAGACACGCGCCTTGATTGAAGCGTTCCGCAGCTTGTCGCGCCGCTCCTACGCCGCCGGCCTGGGCGCGCTCTACGCCTATGAGAGCCAATTGCCGGCGGTCGCCAAAACCAAGATCGAAGGCCTGGTATCGCGCTACGGCGTTACCGAGCCGCGCACGCTGAAATTCTTCGAGGTGCACGAACACGCCGATGTCGAGCACGCCGATGTTTGCCGCGAATTGCTCGACGCGCTGCCCGCCGCCGATCGCGCCGAAGCGCACGCCGCAGCTTGCGAGCTGGCCGAAGCGCTGGGCAAATTCCTCACCGGCATGCAGCGCGAAACAGGACCGCACTGACCCTCACCAATGCGCGCTTACTTGTGCGCCTTCGAATAGCTCCGCCAGCCGCCGCCTAGTGCCCGGCGAGACGCCGTCCGGCAGCGCGCCTAGGGCGAAGAAGCCGCGTTCAGCGATCTCGCCATTGTCCAGAGGCGGGCAGGGCCGCCAGGCATCGAAGCGATAGAGCGCGACGTGGTCGTTGGGGTGGAAGGCGTGGTTTGAATAAAAGCCCACCAGCACCGGCGGCGTGCTCGCCGCGACCCCGCCTTCCTCGGCCATCTCCCGCACCATCGCTTCGAGCGCCGATTGCCCGCTTTCCACGCCTCCGCCGGGGAGATACCAGCCGCTCCGGTAGGTGTGCCGCACCAGCAGAATGCGGCCCTCTTCGTCACATGCGAGGCCGCGCACGCCCAAGGTCATGCCGCGCCGGAGCCGCCACCAGGCGCGAAACAGCGGCGTAATCGCCGGCTCGAAACGGATGCGCCAGTCTGTCATGAAAGGGCGGCGGCGGTCATCGCTGCGGCGCCAATGCGCGCGGACGCTGGCGCCACATCGTGCTTGCTGGAAAGGGAAGGCTCAGTCATGGGCGCCGTCATGATCCATTTTGACTTGCCGGCGCCGAAACTCGGCGGCGCGGGCCCTTATATTATGGGCGTTCTCAACGTCACCCCAGATTCCTTTTCCGATGGCGGCCAATGGGGAGGCGCGGCGACGTCCCGCGCACTGGCGATGCTGGAGGCGGGCGCCGACATTATCGATGTCGGCGGCGAATCCACCCGCCCCGGCGCCGAGCCTGTCGTCGAGGGTGAGGAGATCGCGCGGGTGGCACCGGTGATCGCAGCGTTGCGCTCGGCGACGAAAGCGCCGATCTCGATTGACACGATGAAGCCGGCGGTGGCGCGCGCCGCCGCCAATGTCGGCGCCAATCTATGGAACGACGTGGCCGCATTACGCCAGCCCGGCGCGCTCGAAACCGCCGCCACGCTTCGTGCGCCAGTGATCCTGATGCACATGCTGGGCGAGCCGAGAACGATGCAGGCTGACCCGCGCTATGACGATGTGGTCGCCGAAGTGATCGCCTTTCTGCGCGAGCGCATCGCGGCGGCCGAGGCGCGGGGTTTGACGAAAATCTGGGTCGACCCCGGCATCGGCTTCGGCAAGACCTTGGCCCACAATCTGGCGCTGCTGAACGCGGTGGGCCGCATCGGCGCGGAAACCGGCAAGCCGGTTGTGATCGGCGCCTCGCGCAAGAGCTTCATCGCCAAGCTCGATCCGAACTCCGATGCCGGCACGGGCCGCCTCGGCGGCTCGATCGCCGCGGCGCTGCTCGCGGCGCAACACGGCGCTGCGATGGTGCGCGTGCACGACGTGGCCGAGACCGTGCAGGCGCTGAAACTGTGGAAAGCGGCGCAGGCAACATAATTCATCCGTCATTCCGGACGCGCCCACCGAGCGCTTCGCGCTCGGCGATTGCTTGATGCCAAAATCGAGCAGGCTCGATTTTGGGGCGATCCGGAACCCAGTGGATCGTAGGGCGGCGTGTTGGCCCCTGGGTCCCGGGTTCGTGCTTCGCCCGCCCCGGGATGACGGAACGTGCGCGGTGTGCGAAATGAAACCATGAGTTTACCCCAAGGCCGCGTGCTCATCATCGCCGGCTCGGATTCCGGCGGCGGGGCGGGCATCCAGGCCGACATCAAGACCGTGACCATGCTCGGTGGCTACGCCATGACCGCCATCACGGCCGTTACGGTGCAGAACACGCTCGGGGTCAGCGCTGTGCACGAAGTGCCAGCCGACATCGTGCGCGGTCAGATTGACGCGGTGATGAGCGATCTCGGCGCTGACGCGATCAAGACGGGCATGTTGGCGAACGTCGGAATCGTCGAAATCGTTGCGGCGGCGCTGGAGCGACACGCCGCCATCCCCGCCATCGTCGATCCGGTGATGATCGCCAAGGGCGGCGCGGCGCTGCTTGAGGCGCGCGCGCTCGATGCGGTGAAAACGCTGATGGTTCCGCGCGCGGCTTTGCTCACTCCGAATGCGCCCGAAGCAACGCAACTCACGGGGATCGAAATCGACGACGTCGAGGATCAAAAGCGCGCTGCCGACGCGCTGATGGCGCTGGGCGCCGGCGCGGTATTGGTCAAGGGCGGCCATGTTGCGGGGCCATGGGTGCATGATGTGCTCGCCACCAAGACTGGCCTCGAAGTGTTTTCCAGCCAGCGCATCGACACCCGCGCCACCCACGGCACCGGTTGCACGCTCGCCAGCGCCATAGCCGCTGGCGTCGCCCAGGGCATGGAATTGCGCGACGCGGTGAAATGGGCGCGGCTCTACCTACTGCAAGCCATCGCCGCCGCGCCGGGCTTCGGCCAAGGCCATCAGCCGCTCGGGCACAATTGGCCGCTCAAGCGCGACGCCTAGGGTTTCCCGTGTGAGGCGAAGCGCGTCCACCCTTAACCGGCGACATCGCTGGCGCTGGCGGGGGTCAGCCGTCATATCTCGCGGGCAGAGGGAAAACGGTCGCCGCCTATGAAAATCTGGATCGTCGACGCCTTCACCGACCGCGTCTTCACCGGCAATCCAGCCGCCGTCGTGCCGCTGGAGCGTTGGCTGCCGGATGCGACGCTGCAAATGATCGCGACCGAAAATAAGCTGAGCGAAACCGCTTTCGTCGTACCGACGGGCCTCAAGGGCAATTACCAGCTGCGCTGGTTCACGCCCACCACTGAAGTGCCGCTCTGCGGTCACGCTACGCTCGCGGCGGGCGCGGTGCTGCTCTCGGAAGTCGCGCCCGATCTCGAAGTGGTGGTGTTTGATACCCACGCCGGCGCGCTGATCGTGCGCAACACGCCGGAAGGCTATACGCTCGATCTGCCGCGCCGAACCCGTGCGCCATGGACGGTTCCAGCGGAACTGATCGCGGCGCTCGGCGATCCCAAAGTGGTCGATGCGTTCGTCGGCGAATACGCCAATGTGGTGTTGGAGAACGAAGCGGCGGTGCGCGGGCTGAAGCCCGATTTCGCTGAATTGAACCGGCTTGTGCGCGGCCCGCGCCAAGGCTGTTTGACGGTCACTGCGCCGGCGGATGAGGGCAAGTCCTACGATTTCGTCTCACGCTTCTTCGCGCCCGGCGTCGGCATCAACGAAGACCCGGTGACCGGCTCGGCGTTCACTGATCTCGCCCCCTATTGGTGCGACCGCTTCGATTTGGAAAGCGTTATCGGCTACCAGGCATCCAAGCGCGGCGGCTTCACCCGCGCCATCCAGACGCTATCGAGCGTGCGCCTGCTCGGGCAAGTCGCGGTGTATCTGCGCGGCGAATTGGATAGCTCGATCGCGCGTCTACACAACCGCGCCGCAGAGGAACCAGAAGCGCCCGCCCGCAAAAAGCGCCGCCCGCGCAAGGCGCAAAAGCTGCCGCCGATTTTCGACGAACAGATGGCGCTTGGGCTCGAACCCGCGCCGCCCCCTCCGGTCGTTGAATCGCCGCCCCCTCCGCCCGTCTCACACCCCGCACCGCCGTTGGAAAGCGATGAGCCCCCGGCGCCGCGCATCGTGGTGAGCGGGAAGTAACCGCCATTGCAGCGTAGTGGCCGCATTGCAATCGATTGCGAACACACGCACATGCGGTCTGGGCCACCCGCTCCCAACGGCGGGCGCCCATCTGTGAGGATGGGAGATATGTTGATGAGTATTGCACCCAAGCCGGCATTGCGCCCGGCCGACGCCCGTTTTTCCTCGGGCCCCACCAAGAAACGCCCTGGCTGGACGCCTGACGCTTTGGCAGGCGCGGCGCTTGGGCGCTCGCATCGCTCCAAGCCGGGCAAGGCCAAGCTCAAGGAAGCCATCGACCGCACGCGGTCGCTGCTCCAAGTGCCCGACACCCACAAGATCGCCATCGTCCCGGCGTCGGATACTGGCGCCGTGGAAATGGCGATGTGGTCGATGCTGGGCGCGCGGCCGGTCGATATTTTCGCCTGGGAAAGTTTCGGCGAGGAATGGGTGACCGACGCGGTCGAGCAATTGAAGCTCGCCGACGCTGCCATTTATGTCGCGCGACCTTATGGGGCGCTGCCGGATTTCTCCAAGGCGCGGAAGAACGCCGACATTATCTTCACCCAGAACGGCACGACGTCCGGCGCGAAAATTCCCAACTTCGATTGGATCGCGCCCGATCGTGAAGGGCTGAGCTTCAACGACGCCACCAGCGCCGTGTTCGCCCAGCCGGTTGACTGGGCCAAATGCGACGTAACCACGTTCTCCTGGCAAAAAGTGCTGGGCGGGGAAGCCGCGCACGGCATGCTGATCTTGTCGCCGCGGGCGATCGAGCGGTTGGAAACATTCACGCCCGACCGGCCGCTGCCAAAAATTTTCCGCCTCGCCAAGAAAGGCAAGATCGATCCTGAATTGTTTGAAGGCTCGACCATCAACACGCCGTCGCTGCTGGCGACGGAGGATTATCTCGATGCGCTGAAATGGGGCGAGCGCATCGGCGGGCTTGAGGCGCTGCACGCGCGCGCCAATTCCAACACGAAGGTGCTGGCTGATTGGATTGGGCGCACGCCGTGGGTTGATTTTCTCGTCGCCGAAGCGGGCGCGCGCTCGAACACGGGCGTGTGCCTGAAGGTGACTGATCCGCGCGTGACTTCGCTCAACGCCGATGCGCAGGCGGACTTCGCCAAGAAGCTCGCGGCGCTGCTGGAAACAGAGGGCGTCGCACTCGATGCGGCGTCCTACCGCGCCGCGCCGCCGGGCTTACGCATCTGGTGCGCCGCAACAATCGAACGCGGCGACCTTGAGGCGCTGACGCCGTGGTTGGATTGGGCGTTTGAAAGTTGCGTCGCTGAGCTCTCAACCAGAGCTGCATAAACACCTCCGTCATCCCGGCCGCGCGGAGC
The DNA here is from genome assembly GCA_031379565.1 of Alphaproteobacteria bacterium. Taxonomy (GTDB): domain Bacteria; phylum Pseudomonadota; class Alphaproteobacteria; order Caulobacterales; family Aquidulcibacteraceae; genus Vitreimonas. The sequence goes on along the minus strand of JANNFH010000413.1, from coordinate 6,272 downwards.
GCGATCCGGGACCCAGGGGCCGCGCGCGCGACGCTTCGTGAGCCCTGGGTTCCGGGTTCCGCCTCCGGCGGCCCCGGAATGACGGCGCTCCAATTTCGCAAGGAAACTGCACGATGCCAAAAGTTCTCATCGCCGACGATCTTTCCCCTGCCGCCATCGCCATCTTCAAAGCGCGCGGCGTGGACGCGGAAGTGAAGATCGATCTGAAGAAAGACGAGCTGCTCAAAATCATCGCCGATTATGATGGCCTTGCCGTTCGCAGCGCCACCAAGGCGGACAAGGATGTCATCGCCGCCGCTACCAATCTCAAGATCATCGGCCGCGCCGGCATCGGCGTCGACAATATCGACATCCAGGCCGCCACCGCGCGCGGCATCGTGGTGATGAACACGCCGCACGGCAATTCCATTACCACGGCCGAACACGCTATCGCGCTGATGTTCGCCGCTGCGCGTCAGATCGCCGAGGCCAATAGCTCCACGCAAGCTGGCAAGTGGGAGAAAAACCGCTTCATGGGCGTAGAACTCTACGCCAAGACGCTGGGGTTGATCGGCTGCGGCAATATTGGCGGCATCGTCGCGCGACGCGCGAATGGGCTTGAGATGAAGGTAATTGCCTACGATCCCTTTCTTAACGAGGAACGGGCGCTGCACTTGGGCGTGGAGAAGGTCGAACTCGGCGTGCTGCTGGCGCGCGCCGACATTATCAGTTTGCACGCGCCGGTGACCGAGCAGACGCGCAACATCCTCTCCGCCGAGGCGATCGCGAACACCAAGAAGGGCGTCATCATCGTCAACGCTGCGCGCGGCGGGCTGGTCGATGAGGCGGCGCTGCGGGCTGCGCTGGAGAGCGGGCATGTTTCCGCGGCCGCGTTCGATGTGTTCTCCACCGAGCCGGCGAAAGAGAACGCTTTGTTCGGCGCGCCAAATTTCACCGCCACACCCCACCTCGGCGCCTCGACCAATGACGCCCAAGAGAATGTCGCACTGCAAGTTGCCGAGCAGATGAGCGATTATTTGCTGAGCGGCGCGGTAACCAACGCGCTGAACATGCCGTCCATAACGGCGGAAGAAGCGCCGCGGCTGAAGCCGTTCGCGCAGCTGGCGGAAAAGCTCGGCCTGTTCGCCGGGCAGATCACCGAACAGGGGCTCGAAGCGGTTGAGATCGAATATGAAGGCGAAGTCGCGGGCCTCAACACCAAGCCGCTGACGGCGGCCGCGCTCGCTGGCCTGCTGCGCCCGTTCATGCAAGACGTGAACATGGTGTCGGCGCCGGCGCTGCTGCAGGAACGAGGTACGTCGCTGAAAATTAGCACGCGTGATACTTCACCGGTGTACGATAGCCTGATCCGCATTCGGGTGCAGACTGGCGGCAAGTGGCGCACGCTCGCGGGCGCGTTGATGTCAGGCAAGCCGCGCATTGTTGAGGTCAAGGACATGGAGCTTGAGGCGCCATTCCACCCGCTGACGCTCTACGCCAACAATGTGGACAAGCCGGGCTTCATCGGCGCGCTTGGCACCCTGCTGGGCGATTCCGGCATCAACATCGCCAGCTTCCATCTCGGGCGCCAAGGCGCGGGCGGGGAAGCGATTGCCCTGGTCGGCATCGACCAGGCCGCGCCGGATGCGCTGCTGACGCAAATCCGGGCGTTGCCGCAAGTGCGCTACGCCAATGTACTTAGGTTCTAGCCGGCACTACACGGCGCGCTTCACATCTGTCTTCGCGAAGTCGCCGCCGACGAACAGCAGCGGCGCATCGCGGCTCTTGGCGAGCGCATAAGCGAAGCAATCGCCAAAATTGAGCCCGGCAGGATGGCGGCCCTTGCCGTAGGCGATGAAGCCGGCGCGAGCCAAGCGAAATTGCTCGGCGTCGATGGGGGTCAGCTTGACGCTGTTCAGCGCCACGAAGGCGTCGAATTGGGTGCTATTGTCGTGTTCAGGTGACGGCGCGAGCCGCATGACGCATTCGAGCGCGTTCGCGACCGACATTTGGATGTTGTGGGCGCGCCGCAAACTGACTGAAATTTCCGGTTCGCGCGCCTCACGCAAGATGACCGCGAGTGCAGCTGAACTGTCGAGGATGATCAACGCGGAAGCCCATGCTCATCGTAAAGGTCGTCATGGTTGGAGGTTCGATATTCGGCGGGGAGGTCAACGCTGTCCTGAATTTCCGTCAGTTTGGCGCGCCATTGCTCATCAGTCAGCTCAGGCCGGCCCAGCCGTTGGCGCCGTTCGCGGACGGAGGCGGCGATGGCCTCGGTCAGGGATTCGCCTGTCAGCGCCGCCAATTCGCGGATTTCAGCCTCAAGCGCGGGGTGTTTGATGTTCAGGCCCATGTGCTCTTTCTACCATGGTAGAAAACCCTCTGCAAACGATGGGTTGCGGGCCCCTTTTCGTGTGGCGGCGAAAGACCCTATGGTTCCGGCTCATTCGAGGGGATGCACACCAATGCGACAAGCAACTGGCCTGGCCATTCTGGGCGCGGCGCTGATGGCAGCGGGCCCGGCGCAGGCGGGGATCAATGAATCCTACATTGGCGTGATGGCGCACAACATCTGCGTCACCGATTGCAAGAACGCCAACAAGGAAGATGGCCCATCGATCGAGCTACAGCTCTCGTTCGACTCGCCCTCGTTCCTGCATTGGCTCGGCGCGCCGACGCCCTACGTCGTGGGCTCGCTCAACACCGCGGGTGACACAAGCTTCGGCGGCGTCGGGCTCGATTGGCGGTTCGAGTTCGCGGATCATTGGGCGATAGAGCCCGGCGTCGGCTACGTCGTTCACAATGGCGAACTGAACAATCCTTATCCCTCCGGCGATCCGCAGGCTCAGGTGTTCTCCGCCGATCACGTTCTGCTGGGGTCGCAGGATCTGTTTCGCACCTCGCTCGGGCTCACCCGAGAGATCGGTGATGGGCCGTGGGAGGCGCAACTCTTCTTCTCGCATCTCAGCCACGGCCAGATCTTGGGCGAGGGCCGCAACCAAGGCATGGATCAACTCGGCATCCGCCTCGGCTATCGCTACGGCGAGTAATCGCCTAAGTTCGCGGTCACCTGAGAAACAGGGGATAGCCCATGGGCGAGCATTTGCGGGAACGCTTCAAGCGGCCCGGACCGAAACGCATTCTGGCACTCGATGGCGGCGGTTCACGCGGGCTGCTTAGTCTTGGCGTACTGGCGCAATTGGAGCGCAAGCTGGCCGAGCGCTCTGGCGATCCCGAGAAGTTTCGCCTGGCGCATTATTTCGACTTGATTGGGGGCACCTCCACTGGCGCCATCATCGCCACGACGTTGGCGCTGGAATGGCGCGTCCGGGAGGTGGTTGACCTCTATTTCAAATTGCTGCCGGCGATCTTCGCCAAATCGAGCGTGCCGGGTCCGCTGCGCCTGCTGATGCCGGCGTTCAAGAACGAGGCGCTGACGCAGGCGCTGCAAGAACATCTCGGGGACCGCACGCTGGGCTCGGCGGATTTGAAAACCGGCCTCGCCATCCATGCCAAGCGCATCGACAGCGGCTCAGCCTGGATACTCGTGAACAATCCCGATTGGCGCTATTTCGATACGCCAGGCGACGCCGACGTCGCCAACGCCGATTTTTTCCTGCGCGATCTGGTGCAGGCCTCGGCCGCGGCGCCGACCTATTTCAACGACGTGCGCATCGGCCTTGGGCGCAACAAAAACGGCGAGGTCAATTCCTACGCCCACTTCTTCGATGGCGGCGTCAGCCCCAACAACAATCCGGCGCTGCAATTGCTGCTGACCGTCGCTGAGCCTGCGTTCGGGTTCAATTGGCCGCTGGGCGAGGATAATTTGCTGATCTGGTCGGTCGGGACCGGTTACGTGCGCAAGCGCTTCGAGCGGCGCAACCGCAAGCGCCGCTCCAGCGCCAAGCCGATCTCGAACTTCCAGAAGCTGGCCTATTCCAGCAAGGTGCAGGCCGCCCTCGAAGGCTACAATCACGACATCAGCCAGCAGCAGATCACCATCCTGCAAATGCTGTCGCGCCCGCGCTTTCCCTGGCACGTGAATTCGGAAGTGCGGATGCAAACGAAAACGCCGCTGCTTTCGGCCGCGCCGGCGCTCACCTATCAGCGCCTCGACGCACGCCTTGAGATCGACGAACCAGAATTCCGCCGTCCCGAACATATCGAATCTCTGCTCGGCGAGGAGATGAAGGCCAAGGACGCCGATAAACTGCGCCAACTCGATATCAAGGATGCGCCGCTTTTGGATATTTTGTACAGTGCCGGCGAGGCCTTGGGCGCGGCGCAGCTGATCCATCGCTCCTCAACCGATGAGAACCGCGTGCTGTCGCCGGCGATTGCGCCGGACTGGCCGCCGCAAGCGTTCGATCCGCCGCAATGGCGCAAAGCAGCGCCGCCCGCGTCCCCGGCGATCGCAGAGGCGCCGCCTCAGCCACCGCCGACGGAGTGATTCGGCGCGCGAGCTTGCCCCAATCGGCGGATTGGGCGATCACCCGCGAGCAGGAGTTTGCATGTCCGCAGTCGTGGTGGTCGGCGCCCAATGGGGCGATGAGGGCAAAGGCAAGATCGTCGATTGGCTCTGTCATCGCGCCGATGTCGTGGTGCGCTTTCAGGGCGGTCATAACGCCGGCCATACGCTGGTAGTGGGCAACACCACTTACAAAGTGGCGCTGCTGCCGTCGGGCGTGGTGCAAGGCAAGCTCTCGATCATCGGCAACGGCGTCGTCGTCGATCCCTGGGCGCTGCTGGCCGAGATCGAGAAGATCGGCGCGCAAGGGATTTCCGTGACGCCAGACAAATTGGTGCTCTCTGACCAGGCCTGCCTGATCTTGCCGTTCCACCGCGATCTCGACGCTGCGCGCGAAGCGCAAGCGGGCGCCTCGTCAATCGGCACCACCCAACGCGGCATTGGCCCCGCCTACGAAGACAAGGTGGGCCGCCGCGCCTTGCGTGTGGCTGATCTCGCCGATGCGGATTCTGTCGCTTGGAAGATCGAGCGGCTGACCGCGCACCACAACGCGCTGCGGCGCGGGCTCGATCTGCCTGAGATCGACGTGCCCAAGCTGAAGGCCGATCTTGCCGCCATCGCGCCCAAAATTCTCGCCTTCGCCAAGCCGGCGTGGCGCGTGCTTGAGAACGCGCTACAAGATTCCAAGCGCATTCTGTTTGAGGGCGCCCAAGGCGTGCTGCTCGATATTGATCACGGCACGTATCCGTTCGTCACCTCCTCGAACGTCGTTTCCGGGCAGGCCGCCGCTGGCGCCGGCATCGGCCCGCGCGCCATCAACTATGTGCTTGGCCTGGTCAAAGCCTACACCACGCGCGTCGGCGCCGGGCCATTCCCAACCGAACTCCACGACGAAATTGGCAAGAAGCTCGGCGAAGTGGGCCGCGAAGTCGGCACCAATACCGGCCGCGCGCGCCGCTGCGGCTGGTTCGACGCTGTGCTGGTGCGCCAGAGCATCACCATTTCCGGCGTCGATGGCATCGCCCTGACCAAGCTCGACGTGCTCGATGGCTTCGAGAAAATCAAGATCTGCACTGGTTACAAGCTCGCTGGCAAAGCGCTCGATTATCTGCCCGCCGGCGTGAAAGAGCAGCAGGCGGTTGAGCCGGTGTACGAGACGCTTGAAGGCTGGAGCCAGTCCACCAAAGGCGTGCGTTCCTCGCGCGATTTACCGGCCAACGCCATCAAATACATTCGCCGCATCGAGGAATTGATCGGCGCGCCGGCGGCGATTGTGTCCACCAGCCCCGAGCGTGACGACGTCATTTTGATGCGCGATCCGTTCAAGGCGTAAGCCGGCCTTCCTGGGCAAAAAACCTTGTGGTAAGCAAGCGGCGCCTAACCTTGGCCAACTTGGACCGGGGAGATCGGCGATGTCGCGATTTACGACGTGCGTTTCATGCGCTTGCGGCGCCAGATACGAACGCGCCGAAGCGCACCTGCCGATCAAAGACGTCGGCATCTATGAATGCCACCATTGCGGGCTGGTGCTGGAGCGCTGGCAGGGCAGGGTCGTTCCTGAGTTCAAGCTGGTGGGTCTGCCGATTCGGAATACCGCATCGACTGGTTAATCGATTTCAATCCTCCGCCGGCGGGCCTGGGCTAGCTTAGCGCGCCTTGCTTGAAGGTATCGCTTGGCGATGTTAGCTAATCTCCAATGGCGAAGGCGTGCACCCGTCTCGTTTGAATTGGCGGAGAGCGGCCATGTCGGCTGAGGATAACGGCAAGCAGGAAGGCTCCCGCCGCTTCACCGCCGCCGATGCGCGCGCGCGCGCTGAGCAGG
>JANNFH010000399.1:0-7844 GCA_031379565.1 Alphaproteobacteria bacterium | reverse complement strand
GTCCTGGCCGCGCATCATGCTGGCGCCGCGCCGGAGCGCCGCATCGATGTTGCGCCCGAGCACGAATTGCTCGCCCAGGATGCGCATCGCCTGCATCGCCGCTTCGCGCACCACCGGTTCGCTCACGCGGTTCACCAAGCGCGCCAGGAATTGGGCGGCGTCGCCCTTCATCTCTTCTGGCAGCGTGGCGATGCGGCCGGTGAGCATCAGCCCCCACGTGCCAGCATTGACCAGCCAATGGTCGGACTTGCCGAGGTGCTCGCCCCATTTGCCGGTGGAAACCTTCTCGGCGATCAGCTTGTCGGCGGTGGCTTCGTCCGGCACGCGCAGGAGCGCCTCGGCCAGGCACATCAGCGCCAGGCCCTCGGCGTTGGAGAGGCCGAATTCTTCGAGAAAACTCTCCATCACGCCCTTGCGGCGCTTCAGTTTGCGCGCGCGCATGACCAAGGCGCGGGCCTCGGCGGCGACGCTGGCGCGGGCGGCGGCGTCCAGCGGCGGCTGGGCGACAAGAGCGGCGACGACAGCGTCCTCATCGGCGTATTTGAGCGCGTCCAGCGCGTCCCAATCGATGGCGGCTGGGGGGTCAACTTTCGGGGCGGATTTCATGGGCGTCCCTTTGCGCGCAGAGGCGGCGAAGAGCAAGCACGGCTCGCCCCTTGCGCCTCCGCCGCGGACATGGTGAGAACCGCCCCGTGACAGACGTCGCCGCAGCCGCCCCGGAGGCAGCGCCAGAAGCCCCCTCGCCTCTGGCCGCCCGCATCATGCTCGTGACCGACGCCTGGGAGCCGCAGGTGAACGGCGTCGTGCGCACGCTGTCCAACACCATGGACGAACTCAAGGCGATGGGCTGTGAGATCGAGGTGGTGAGCCCGGCGGATTACCCCAACACGGTGCCGCTGATCACCTATTCGGAAATCCGCCTGGCGCTCGGCGCGCGCGAGGATGTGGAGGATCGCTTCCTCTCGTTCGCGCCCGATGCGGTGCATATTGCCACCGAAGGCACACTGGGCTGGGACGCGCGCGCGGTGTGTCTGAAACACAAGTTTCCGTTCACCACCTCCTACCACACCCAATTTCCCGAATACGTGACGGCGCGGTTCCGTTGGATTCCCCTTTGGGCCGGCTACCGCTTCATGCATGCCTTCCACGACAAATCTGGCCGCGTGATGGTGGCGACGCCGACCATGGTGGAGCAGCTGCGCATCCACGGTTTTCGCAACACCGCCTTGTGGACGCGCGGCGTCGATGTCGAACTCTTCCATCCCTCCAAACGCGGCGTTGACGGCGGTCTATTCAAGGATCTGCCCGGGCCGGTTTTCGTCTATGTCGGCCGCGTCTCGGTCGAGAAAAACATCGAGGCGTTCTTGGGGCTGGACTTGCCAGGATCGAAGGTCGTGGTCGGCGGCGGGCCGGCGTTGGAGGAGCTGACGCTCAAATACCCCAGCGCACTCTTCACCGGTCCGAAATTCGGCGAGGAGCTCGCGCGTCACTACGCCGATGCCGATGTGTTCGTGTTTCCGAGCTTCACCGACACGTTCGGGCTTGTCATTCTCGAAGCGATGGCGACCGGCACGCCGGTTGCGGGCTTCATCGCACCGGGCCCGCAAGACATCATACCCGGCAGCCATGCCGGCGCCATCAATGAAGACCTCAAGCGCGCCGCGCTCGAAGCGCTGCAATGCGATCGCGGCGTGACCCGCGCCTATGCCGAGAAGTTTTCCTGGCGCGCCTGCGCCGAGGAATTCCGGCGCAACCTTGAGCCCCTGCCCAAGCCGGAAAAAAAGCGGTTCTGGAAGCGGCTGGCAGACGCCCGCGGCCGCGCCCGGGAACGCCGGCGCATCGCCCGCGAGCAGCGCGAAAAACGCCGCGCCGCCGCGCGCGCCTAGCTCCGGTTGGTCGCGAAATGGTGGGCGACCCGGCTGAGCACGTTGAGCATCAGCACGCCCGCCGTAATGATCAGCGCGCCAGACCAGGCGAGGTCGACCCATTCCTCATAAGGCGAGCTGGCGTAGCGGTAGATGGCGATCGGCAAACTCGCCATCGGGCTCATGAGGTCGTGGGCCCAATTGGAATTGCCGAGCGAAGTAAAGATCAGCGGCGCTGTTTCGCCGGAGATACGCGCCACCGCCAGCAATATCCCCGTCAACACGCCGCCGAAGGCAGCGGGCAACACAACGCGCATAATGGTGACACTGTCGCGCGCGCCCAGCGCGATCGAGCCTTCGCGGAAACTGTCGGGCACCAGCTTGATGATGTCTTCCGTGGTGCGCGCGATCACCGGCATGGCCAACAGCGCCAGCGCAACCGAACCGGCAAAGCCCGAGAAACCGCCCAGCGGCACGACCACAATTTGATAAACGAAAAGGCCAACCAACACCGACGGCGCGCTTAGTAGAACATCATTGACGAAGCGCACCACCGACGCGAATCGCGAATTGCGTCCCACTTCGGAGAGATAAATGCCCACGGCCATTCCGAGCGGCGCGCCGAATAGAATGCCGAGCCCGGTTTGGATCAGCGTGCCGACAATGGCGTTGGCAAGGCCGCCGTCATGGCCCGGCGTCATCATCGGACGGACAAAGATGAGCGGCGCAAGCCCGGCCGCGCCCTTCTGCACGAGGGTGGACAAGATCAGCGCCAGCACCACGAGGCCAACAAGCGCCGCCATGGTGCACGCCATATCCATGATGGCGGAAAAAACGCGCCGGCGCACGTAATTGCCGGCATTGATGGGAGTTATGTTCATGCCAAGCGCTCCTGCCGAAGCAGCAGGCGCGCCAGCGCGAGCACGATGAAGGACACGACGAACAGAATAAAGCCAAGCGCAAACAGCGCCGCCAATTTCATCGAACCAACGTCGGCCTCGGGAAAGGTATTAGCGACAATCGAGGCGATGCTCGCCGTCGGCGCGAAGAAACTGTCGGGAATCCGATTGGCGTTGCCGATGACAAACGTGACGGCCATGGTTTCACCGAGCGCTCGGCCAAGGCCGAGGAACACCGCCCCGAACATCGAGCCACGCACGGCGGGGATGACGATCCCGGTCAGCACTTCCCACCGCGTCGCGCCCATGGCGTAGCCGCCTTCCTTCAAGAGGCTTGGCGTTGTCAGCAGCACGTCGCGCGTGGTCGCGGCGATAAACGGAAGGATCATGATCGCGAGCACCAGCCCCGCAGTCAGCAGGCCGACGCCAACGGGCGCGCCCTGGAACCACCACCACAGCGGATTGTCTTCCGAGGGCAGCACCGGGAGAAAAGCTGTGTGCTCTGTAAGCCAAGGCTGGATGCTGGTCGACATGACGGGCGCGAGCACGAAAAAGCCCCACATGCCGTAGACGATGCTAGGCACCGCGGCCAATAATTCTATGGCGATGCCAAGTGGCGCGCGCAGCATCTTGGGACATGTCTCGGTGAGGAAATAGGCAATGCCGAAACCAAGCGGCCAGGCGATCACGAGCGCGACCGCTGATGACGCCAGCGTGCCAACCACCGGCGCAAACGCCCCGTAGAGATCGCGCACCGGGTCCCATTGATCGGTCCACAGGAACGCCGGCCCAAAGCGCTCAAACGCATGCTGGCCTGAAACAAATAGGATCAGCAAAATCGCGCCGAGCGTCACCAGCACAATCAGCGCGGCGAAAAACAACACCGACTTGAAGAAGGCTTCGCCAAAGTGAAATTTGCGCGAGCCTTCAAGTGCGACAATGCTCATAGCCTGGAAACCTAATCTCAGCGGACCCAGAAAGCGAGGGCGGAACCGAAGTTCCGCCCTCGTTCAGTACTGCGGGGTTCGTTACTTAGCGAGCACTGTAAACGGGCGCGCCATTGGATTGCACTTGCGCCCAACGGGCGCGCACTTGGGTGCGCACGGTCGGCGGCAGCATGATGTAGTGCAGCTGGTCCGCGGCGGCCTGGCCGTTGTTGAAGGCCCAATCGAAGAATTGCAGGGCGCGGCGAGCGCTGGCCGCGTTGGCGGGATTCTTCGGTATCAGGATGTAGGTGGCGCTGACAATCGGCCAGTTGGTCGCGCCGGCGGTGTTGATCATGCTGGCGGCCATGTTGGGCGCGTTCGCCCAATTAGCTGTGCCAGCGGCGGCGGCGAAGGCGACCGCGCTGGGACGAACGAACTGGCCCGACCGGTTTTGCAGCTGCGGCGTCTGCATGTTGTTTTCGGTGGCGTAGGCATACTCGACATAGCCGATCGCACCGCGCGTATTGGTGATGGCGCCGGCGACGCCGGCATTGCCCGGCGCGCCGATGCCAGCGCGGAAGGAAACCGACGAACCCGCGCCAATCGTGGTGTTGAAGGCGAGGTTCACCGAGGCGAGATAGGTGGTGAAGATCGAGGTCGTGCCCGAAGAATCAGCCCGATAGACGGGCGCAATGGCGAGCGCCGGCAGTGACACGCCGGCATTAAGCGCGGCAATGCGGCGGTCGTTCCACATCCGGATGCGGCCGAGATAGATGTCTCCAAGCACCGGGCCGGTCAGCTTCAGCGCATTGCCGTCAACGCCGGGAATATTCACGGCGACGACGACGGCGCCGATCACGGCTGGGAATTGCAGCAGATTGTTGCTGGCCAGACGCTCGGGAGCAACCGGCGCGTCGGTAGCGCCGAAATCGACGGTGCGGTTTATGATTTGCGTCGTGCCGGCGCCCGAACCGATGGCTTGATAGTTCAGCGCATCGCCGCTTGTGGCGGTGAATTGCTCGGCCCAGCGTGTGTAAATCGGCGCGGGGAATGTCGCGCCGGCGCCGGTGAATTCTTCAGCGCTGGCGGATGCGCCGATCGACGCCAAGGCCGCCGCGGCGGCGATCGCGCCAAGGGCGGCTCTGCGCCACTGGAACTTAGTCGTTTTCATCTCATACTCCTAAAAACTCTTTGCTCGTTTTCGGAAATCCCTCGACTTCGCGCCCGCCCGGAAATTGAGTCTCCGGGCGGGCGAAAGGCTTACCAATCGAATTGCGTGCGCAGCGTGACAGCACTGATGGTGTTATCGACGTGCGCAGCGTCGGGCGCGATATTGTTGCTGCTGTAATCGATGTCGGTGTTCGAGTAGTTGAGTTGGAACTTGACGTGCTGGATCGGTACCCAAGTGGCGCCGAGCGTGTAGGCGGTCAGCTCACTGCGGTTGGAGCCGAACGCAACGTCGGTCAGGTCCATGCTTTCATAGCGCGCCGCCAGCATGACGTGGCCGATGCCCCCGTCCGAGCCGAGCGTACGCAAGGGCTGGGCGGCGCCGAAGCTGCCGTCAGCCGCGTTGTAGCGGCGGCTCTCGCCGGTTGGCGACCAGAAGAAGTCGACATAATAGCCGTCCGCGCTTGCGTCGCCGGTCTGCGCCGAGGCTTGCGAACCGACAGTGGTGTCGTTGGCGTCGAGATGGCCATATTCCGCTTCCATGCCAAACGCATTGTACTGGAATGCGATCTCGCCGCCGACATAGGTATCGCTTTCAGCGCCGCCGACGCCGGCATTGTTGCTTTGCCGGTTGGACAAGCCGCCCGGGCTGTATTGGCCCAGCGCCGCGAGCAGCGAATTGCCGTTGCCGTCGCCGTTGTTGCGCTGGCGCGCACTGAGGCCGAGGTGCAACAGCGTCACGCCATCCGGGGTTTGCTGATAAATCGGCGCCCAGGTGCCGCGGGCGATGCCGAAATAAGATTCTGTACCGTTGGAAGCGGTATCGCTGGAATCGAGCGCGTCGTTTGATTGCAGCGCAGCCCCCAAAGACCAATTGCCGCCGTTGGTGAGCAAAGCGATGCCGGGGCGCTTGCCGAAGCCGGCGCTGGTGATGAGGAACGAGCGTTCGTTGAACGGCGTGTTCAATGATGAATTGCGGTCTTCCATCGGCACAACCGCGTTGTGGTTGCCGACGAAGAGCGAGAAATTGTCGCCCGCATATTCGAGATAGAGGTCATCAGCCTTCACCGAAGTGCCGTTGTTCGGCACCGAAACGGTAGCTGCCGCGGTGGTGATGATTTCGCCGGGGCTGTCGCCAACGGTTCCGGAAGAATCGAGGTCGCCGACAGTGATGGATTGGCCAGGAATGGTAACCGAGGTCGAGCCGTTGTTGCCGAAGGTGAAGTCGAACTTCACATTGTAACGCCAATGCTCCGTCAGGCGCCCATCAACGCCGAGAAAGGCGCGGCGGGCGTAAGAGCGAATGCCGCTTTCATTGGTTCCGGTGCAGCCGGCGTTGGCGCAATCGGCGTCGGTGGCGGCGAGGTCGTACATGAAACGACCGTTGACGTGGAAGCGGCGGTCTTCCTCGCGCGTTTCAGGTGAGCCATTCCAGCGCGTGCTGACGCTTGGCGGCGGTGTCGGCGCGGCGGTTTGCGCGGCGGCGTTTGAGCCCGCGGCGAGGCCGCCGGCGGTAGCCAGCGCGGCAAGCGCAGCCGTGGTGAATGCGTGTTTCTTGGACATGAAGACCCCCTGGTAAGAATTCTGACCCCAATCAGCGCGAGCAGCTTTGCTCTCGCTGGATGAGACGGGGGTTAGTGGGCTGGAGTGAAGGCTGCGCGACTGTTCAGTGAAGCTGGCATGACGGTTGGTTCGCAGTTTTGTGACGTAGCGTGGGCGCCTCGCGACATCATTGCGCAGGCGCATTAACCACGAACATCTCTTTACATTGGGGAAAGCTCACCTTATCTGGCTGATTCACCGGCGGACCTGGAAACAGCGTCCACTAACGCCCCCTCGGCCCAGGCCACCTGGGGGATCGCAAGCAACAAGCAGCAGTAGGCTTCTTGGCGATCCTCCGGCGCAAGCTCCCCAATTCTCCGGGGAAGGAGGGCGGACCTGACATGAGTATGTCCGACTAACGCCGGCCTGGGATCGATAGCGCGGAAAGGGTGTTGACCCGATCCGACGCCAATTTGGGGAGCAGCCGGATGGACCATGTCCTCTCGCCACTCGACCTTGTGACCAGCGGCGCGCCGGAAGGCCCCGTTGCGATCGCGAGGCCGCACCGCGTCAAAACCGCCGCGAGCTGGTTCAAGAGCCATTTTCCGGGCGAGATTTATTACGCCGTGAAGGCGAACCCGAGCGCGTGGGTGCTCGATGCGCTCTGGGCCGCGGGCATCGATAAATTCGACGTCGCTTCCGAGCCGGAAGCGGAATTGGTCGCCGCACGTTTTCCATCAGCGTCGCTGGCCTTCATGCACCCGGTAAAATCGCGCCGGGCAATCCAGCGCGCTTTCTTCGATTTCGGCATTAAGACCTTCGCGCTCGACAGCGAAGACGAGCTAGAGAAGATCCTCGCCGAAACCGGCGGCGCGAAGGACCTCACCTTGATGGTGCGCCTCGCGGTAGCCTCTGATGGCGCGGCCTATCCGCTAACGCGCAAATTCGGCGCGAGCGTTGAAGAAGCGCCGTCGCTACTCCGGCGCGCGCGCGCAGCCAGCTCCGAGATGATGGGCGTATCATTCCACGTTGGCAGCCAGTGCATGCAGCCACGGACCTATCGCGCGGCGATGGACACCGCCAACCGCGCCATCGTCAAAGCCGGCATCGTCGTCGATATCGTCGATGTCGGGGGCGGCTTCCCGGCGATCTATCCCGGGATGAACCCGCCGCCGCTGGCGGACTACATGAAAACCATCCGCGACGGCTTCGAGGAGATGTTCGTCGCCCAGAACGCCAAGCTCTGGGCCGAGCCAGGCCGCGCGCTAGTGGCGGAAGCCGGCTCCGTGGTCGTGCGCGTCGAGCTGCGCAAGGAAGACGCGCTCTACATCAATGACGGAAGCTACGGAAATTTGTTCGACGCCACCCACTCGAACTGGCCCTATCCGGTGAAGCTGCTGCGCACCACGCCGAGCAACGCCAAGCTGGCGCCGTTTACGTTCTTC
>JANNFH010000397.1:0-4637 GCA_031379565.1 Alphaproteobacteria bacterium | reverse complement strand
GACCGGCATTCTTCATCAACGCCGCGAGGTCGTCAGGACCAGGCTTCACCGCGAGGTTGGCCGCGGCGATGCCGGGCGGGCCGCCGTGGCCGGACGTGGCGTGGCCGTTGGGCTCAAGCCCAAGCTGACGCGCGGCGGCCGAATTGAGCAGCCAGGTGGTGATGATCCCGTCCTCGACCAAGGTCTGCGCCCGCACCGCGCCGCCTTCGCCGTCGAAATTCATGCTGCCCATGCCGCGCTTGCGGAACGGATCTTCGTCTACGCGAAAGCCGGGCGCGAACACGCGCTGGCCCAGCTTGTCCTTCAGGAAGGATACGCCGCGGGCGACCGCTGTTCCGGAAATGCCGCCGAGCAGCGGCGAGAGCAGGCTTCCCGAACGCCGGTTTTCGAAAATCACCGCGGCGCGGGTGCTGTTGAGCTTGCGCGGCGCCAAGCGCGCGGCGGTGCGTTCGCCGGCGCTGCGGCCGATCGATGCGGCGTCGGGCAAATCGGCCAGGAAGCGCTTGGTGCGCCATTCGTAATCGCGCTCCATCTTGCCGTCGCGCTCGGCGATCGGTTGGGTGCCGAGCGAATAGGACGTGGAGGCGTCCGAACCTTCAAAGCCATCTGAGGTGGCGTGGACGAAGAACGAATACTCGCTCGACGCGCCGCCGCCGCCGGAATTGGAGATTTCGGGAATTTCCAGCGAAGCGGCCTCGCACGCGAGGGCCATGTCGCGCAGCTTCTCGGCGTTGGGGCGGGCGGTGTCGGCCTGCTCGAGATCGGCATGCGCGCCGGCGGCGCGGTAGCGCGCGTCCAGCAGGCCGCAATAGGGGTCCTCCGGCGCGGCTTTGGCCATCGCCACCACCCGCTCGGCCAACGCTTTCAGTCCGGCCACGGAAAGATCGGTCGAGGAGGCCGCCGATTGCTGCGTGCCGATAAAAGCCCGCAGCGCCACCGAGCGGCTTTCCTCCCGCTCCATGCCCTCCAATTGACCCATCCGGACCTCGGCTGACACGCTTTCGCGGGCGGCGAAGGAGGCTTCGGCTGCGGTCGCGCCCTGCTTGCGGGCATGGTCGAGCAAGGCCCCGAGGGCGGCGTGGGAATCAGCGTCAAAAGCCATAATCCCTACATGGTCCCTCGCGCTGGTGGCGGCAATCGGGCGGAAAGGGGTCAGAGTTGCTGGGCCAGGCCGGCAAAGATCAGCCCGCCGCCAAGCAGCAGAAACGAAATCCAGGTCAGCACGATGCCGAGCATCCGGCCCGCATTGAGCACGCCGGCGTGCAACCCAATCCCGTGCAAAATTCTGCCAAGGGTCAAAGAAATTCCCGTGGCGTGCAGCAGCCAGAGCGGGGCGGCAGGCTCCAGCAGCGCTACCAAAACGATGCCGACCAAGCCGGCGGGGACATATTCGGCGGCGTTGGCGTGGGCGCGGACGGCGCGTTCGAAATCGGCATTGCCGCCGCTGCCCAACATGATCTTGTGCTTGCGGCGCCCCGCCACCACCAGATAGCCAAGCACCAGCAGGATGAGAATATTCAATCCGGCGTAAATCGCCGCGATCTCCAGACGCGCCATGACAGCCACTCCCTTGGACTTTGTGCGCCAAAGCTAGCCGCTCCCGGTCGGGCCCGCGAGCTGCTTCGCAAGGTTTTGTTTTGCTTTCGGAAACCGCGTGTTCATTGGGCGCTGCCAGGGTAGCCCGATAGAAGATGCCTCGAAGGCATGGGGTCGGTGGTTTTGGAAGACGTTGGCGGGAGCATAAGCCTCTGGGGCTTTGCCTGGGTGATGTTCGCAGCAGCCGCCGGCTCTGGGCTGGTGGCTGCCGCGGCAAGCCTGTTTAAGCGCCAAACGGGCGATGACGAGGGCGAGTTCGCCGGCGGCTACAATGCGCTCGCCGCCATCGTCGATCGGCGCTGAACAATTCGACATGAACGCGCCGCGAATGGAGCGCTAAACTGGCGGATCGCCAGGAGGGCTTCCATGCGCCACGTACCCTTCTCATGTATCGCCATCGCCGCTCTCGCCGCCTGCGGGCCGACGCCCACCGAAAAAGCGCCGCCCGAGCCGCAGGCCATCGAGCCGTTCGATCTCCACATCGATGTCGGCCGCTACGGCGCGATGCTACACACGGTGTCCGAACTGACCGCCGAGCGGGCTTATTCAGGGTCTGTCGATGACGTCGTCGACGCCCGCTCGATGGCAAGGGACCTGCGCGAGAATGCCTGGGAGTTCAATTTGCTGCGCTCGCGGCTGTGCGCGCGAAATATCCACCCGGAAGCAAGCTGCGGCCCTGCCTTCAACCCGGTGTGGCTCGCCGATCCAGCCGACGCCGAGGTCAGCTTGGAGGAAATTCGCACCCGCAACGCAGCGTTTGGCGCGGAGATCAATCCGCTCTGGGGCGCTGTCTGCGACGAGGCGCGCGCGCTGGTGGCGGAAGATGAGAAGATGAGCGTCTGCCCGATGGAATAAGCGCTCAGCGCAACCGCCACACCGCGGCGCGCTTGATCTCCGCGTCTTCGAGCGCGCGGCTGACCGGGATATCGTAGGCGGCGATTTGCTCAAGCTGGTCTCGCGGCAGATAGGTGCGGCCCGGATCGCCAATCAGCACGGCTTTGCCTTCGGCTTTGAGCACCGTCAGCCAGGCGAACACGCGCAGCGCAAGGTCGCGGTCGTAGAACAAGTCGCCGACCAGAATGAGTTCGCGATCACTTGGTTGGTCAATGGGATCGCTTACCTCGATCTCCAGAACCACGCCATTGAGCGCCGCGTTGAGGCGCGCGGCGTGAGCGGCGAACGCATCGATATCGACGGCGCGCGCGGAAGCCGCCCCCGCTTTCATCGCCGCGATGGCGACCAGCCCCGAGCCGGAGGCGACGTCGAGCACGTGCTTGCCCGCCGCGATCTCGGCATGGTCGAGCAGATAGCGCGCCAGCGCTTGCCCGCCAGCCCACGCAAACGCCCAAAACGGCGGCGGCAGCCCAAGCTCGCCAAGCTCTTCCTCGGTAAGCTGCCAAAGCGACACCGCATCGTCGGCCAGATGCAGCGCCACCTCCGGCACATAAGCCGCCGCCAGCACGCGCGTGTTGGCGCGAATGAAAGCAGGGATGTCGGCGATCATGGCGCGGTCATGTTCTGCGCTTGCGGGGGAAGAGGCCAGTCAGAGTCGGATGAGAGGTGCAAACGCTGACGCCTTGGGACTACGCTAACTGCTAGCAGCTCATCCCCCTCTCAAAGAGGGAGCCTAATTCTTGCTCAGCCTTTCGACCCAAAATCCGCTTCCGGCCCTGGGTGCCGGCGACCGAAGGGTTGTAACGGAGATCGCGGCGATTTGCCGATCGCCGTTTCCCACAAACTCAATGCTCCCGACGACATCTCCGCTCCGGCGTAGGCTGGAGTCGGCCACAAAGGACACGCTTCCTATCTCGTCGCCGCTCTTCAGCGATTGTCCCTCTCGCGGCGGGCTTGGCTTTACATGAACGCCTCCACGCAATCTTGTGCCATCCAGACGAATACTGCCGCCGCCGGGCGCGGAGAAAGTGCTGCCACTTACGTCTTGGTGTGAGCGACCGTCTGCCATGAACAGCGCGTCGCCGGAAACGTGCGTCCCTTGGTACGTATTTCTGCTTTCAGACCGAGCCTCGGAGATCAGACGCATGCCTCGGATCATCACATCCGTGAACGTTTGTGAGCTGCCGTTGGTGGTAGCGACTCGAAATTCTGGCATTTGCTCAACGAGCGTGCGGGCAATGCCCGTGGCGAGTCCGGTAAGGGTGGGATTGCGTGCCAGCAACCCGCTCAAGACAGCGACCTGATCGTCTAGCTCGTGGATGCGTTCCAAGTTCGGCTCAAGCACCGCAACAACGTCGCATAGTTCCTGGAGCTTTTGTTCAAGATCGCCGTCGAGCAATTTGGAGCCGAGTTTGTCAGCGACGACGGCCGCGGGGCCGAGTCCGGGTATCGCAGCTAGGATCGCAGTTGCCGTCATCAAGAAGACGTTGCCACGCAAGCGCAGCGGTTCGGATTTTCGGAGTTCCGCCGCAATTTGGGCTGCCCTAGCGTCTGACATTATAACCTACTGGCACGCCAAGCATTCCTCGTAATCGGTGCGCTCGCCCGGCGCGGCGACGACATCCACCGTTTCCTTCACTTCTTCGCCGGCGAAGCCCGCGCGCTGGACGCTCTTGGAGCGGCAATAATAGAGGCTTTTGACGCCGCGCTCCCACGCCATCCAGTGCAGCATGTGCAAATCCCATTTATCGACATCGCCGGGCAGGAAGATGTTGAGCGATTGCGATTGGCAGATCAGCGGCGTGCGGTCGGCGGCCAGTTCGATAATCCAGCGTTGATCGATTTCGAACGCGGTCTTGAACACGTCCTTCTCGCCATCGTCGAGGAAATCGAGATGCTGCACCGAGCCTTCGTTCTTCAAGATTGAAGACCATACCGTCTCGGTGTTCTTGCCCTTCGTATCGAGCAAGCGCTCAAGGTAAGGGTTCTTCACCGCGAACGAGCCCGAGAGCGTCTTGTGGGTGTAGCAATTGGCCGGAATTGGCTCGACGCCAGCAGACGTGCCGCCGCAAATGATCGAAATCGACGCCGTCGGTGCGATCGCCAGCTTGTGTGAGAAGCGCGCCATCACATTGCTTTCGGCGGCG
>JANNFH010000369.1:0-9545 GCA_031379565.1 Alphaproteobacteria bacterium | reverse complement strand
GGCCGCCGACCGCCGCGCGCAAGTCGAGAGCGTAAGTCTTGATGACGAATTGTTGAAGATGACCACTTATCAGAATTCCTACGCCGCCGCGGCGCGGGTAATTCAGGCGGTGACGGAGATGTTCGACGTATTGCTCGCGGTCGGTTTGCGTTAATAGAAAGGAGAAACGCCTATGAGCGCGCTCACGTTAAGATTTTCCACGCAATCCCAAACAGACATTCGGCGCATGACGCAGGAATTGTCCGACCTGCAGCGCCAAGTGGCGTCGGGCTCGAAGGCCGACGATTTGCGTGGCCTGGGCAGCGCGGCCGGCCGCGTCATCAGCGCCCAAGGCTTGAGGGCCGCCGCCGATTCACGCGCGTCGACCGTGAACCAGCTTGACGCTCGCGTCGGCGGGCAGGCGGCGGCGTTGAGCCAAGCCGCCAGCAGCGCGGAGCAGTTGGCGCAGTCAATCCGCGAGGCCGTCAGTGCGAGCGATGGACGCGCCATCAGCACCGAACTCAATCTCGCGTTCTCTGGCGCGGTATCGGCGCTCAACGAAACCTGGAACGGGCAACCCCTGTTCGCGGGCGAGCACCTCGGCGGGCCTCCCGTAAAAGTCTCCACGCTTCAAGAATTGCAAGCTGCCACAACGCCTGACGATATTTTCGATGAAGGCGCGCGCCACCAAGTTGTCGATCTTGGCGCTGGCACGCCGATAACGATCGCCAACAAGGCCTCGGAGCTTTCCGCCGCTTTGTTTGAGACCATGCGCGGATTGCAGGGAATGGTCGACGCAGCTGGCGGGGAGATTGGCGCGCCGATAACCGCCGCCCAGCGCGATCAATTGCTGGCGATTGCTGGGCAACTCACGGATGAAGCGCGGGGCTTTACCAATGCGGAAGGTCGCGCCGGGCAATTGCAAACCCGCTTCGCCGCTGAGCGCGTGCGGTTGCAGGATCGCTCCAATTTGCTGCTGAAAGAGATTGGCGAGCAGACAGACGCAGACCTCGCCGAGGTGTCCATTCGTCTCAATTCGCTGCTGGTGCAGTACGAGGCCTCCGCCAAGACCTTCGCGGACCTTTCAAAACTCACGCTGCTGAACTACCTCTAAACCATCGCTCTGGGCCTTGACCCCAGGGGGAGAGGTTTTTCGATGGCGAATGACAGCGCGGCGGACCGACGCCCCCCGGACAAAAGGCACGCGGGCGTGCGAGGCGCCGGCAGATGAATTTGGCCAGTTCCCGATCGGCGGGCGAACGCAATTCCCTCGGCTTCGCGAAACCCCCGGCTGAAACCCGCGTGGTGGCGGCGATGTCGGGCGGCGTGGATTCTTCAGTCGTCGCCGCCATGCTGGCGCGCGAGGGCTACGACGTGGTCGGCGTCACGCTACAACTCTATGATCATGGCGCGACTGTGAACAAGCCCGGCGCGTGCTGCGCTGGGCAAGACATCCACGACGCCCGCCGTATCGCCGATAGCGCCGGCTTTCCCCATTATGTTCTCGATTATGAAAACCGCTTCCGCGAAAGCGTGATGGAAGATTTCGCCGATACCTACCTTGCGGGCGCCACGCCGATCCCATGCATCCGTTGTAATCAAACCGTGAAGTTCAAGGATCTGAAGCGCGTCGCCGAGGACCTTGGCGCCGACTGCCTGGCGACTGGCCATTACGTACAGCGCGTCGAAGGCGCGTGCGGCGCTGAATTGCACCGCGCCGCCGATTCCGATCGAGATCAATCCTATTTCCTGTTCGCCACCACGCGCGCGCAGCTGGACTATTTACGCTTTCCGCTTGGCGCCATGCCGAAGCGCGCCGTTCGCGCGCTCGCCGCCGACCTTGGCCTGCGTGTCGCGGACAAGCCCGACAGCCAAGACATTTGCTTCGTGCCGCAAGGCAAGTATCAGGACGTAGTAAAGAAGCTGCGGCCCGAAGCTGTGGCGCCGGGCGAAATCGTTGATGTCGATGGCCGCGTCATGGGCCAGCACGAGGGCGTCATCAATTATACCATCGGTCAACGCCGTGGCCTTGGCGTGGCCACGGGCCAACCTCTGTTCGTGGTAAAGCTCGACGCCAGTAAACGCCGCGTCATCATCGGCCCGCGTGAAGCGCTGGGCGTGACACGCATCGCCTTGAAGGAAGTGAATTGGGTCGGCGGGCCGGTCTCGGCCGAAGCCGAACTTGACGGCCGCGAAATCCTGGTGCGGGTGCGCTCCACACGACCGCCGGTCGCGGCGAGACTCGCCACCGGCGCGGGCTGGTCGCTTGTGCTTGATGCCCCGGAAGAGGGCGTTGCGCCGGGGCAAGCAGCGGTGTTCTACGCTAAGGACAGCTCGCGCGTTCTGGGTGGCGGCTGGATCGCCTCGACGGAGCCATAGATGGACAAGCCAGTGTACGCGAGCGCACAAGACTTGATGGCGATGCCAGTCCTGGAGGCCATGCGCGCTCTGATCGCTGGAAAGTTCGCCCCGCCGAGCATCGCCGAAACCATGGGATTTGCCTTGGTTGAGGTTGAACACGGCTTTGCCGCGTTTGAAGGCGAGCCGAGTGCGCACGTGCTCAATCCAATGGGCGCGGTGCATGGAGGCTGGGCGTTGACGCTGATTGACAGCGCTTGCGGGTGCGCGGGACACACAACGCTGCCTGCTGGCGTGGGCTATGGTACCGTCGAGACCAAAGTGAATTTCGTGCGCGCCATTACGCCGACAACGGGCCGTCTGCGAGCCGAAGGCCGCGTGCTGGCGCAAGGGCGCACCATCATCACCGCGGAAGGCAAATTAATGGACGCGAACGGAAAACTTTACGCGCACGGCACCTCGACGTGCATGATCCTGCGACCGGAGAAAAAATCATGAGTGCAAACGGCAAGGAAGATATCGTCATTGTCGGCATGGCCCGAACGCCGATGGGCGCCCTGCTCGGGGAGCTTTCGCATCTGTCTGCCCCGGAGCTCGGCGCCATTGCCGTTAAGGCAGCGATGAAGGACGCCAAGGCAGAGGGCGCCGATCAGATCATCATGGGCAATGTGCTTTCCGCCGGCCTAGGTCAGGCGCCGGCCCGGCAAGCAGCGCTCGGCGCGGGGCTCGCGAAATCCACCGAGGCGGTGACGCTGAACAAAATGTGCGGCTCCGGCCTGCAAGCGGTGGCGATGGCGCGCCAGGCGTTGCTGACGGGCGAGGCCGAACTGATTGTCGCCGGCGGCATGGAAAGCATGTCGCGCGCGCCGTTCTTGATGGCAAATCACCGCCTGGGTCGCAAATATGGCCACGACAGGATGCTCGACCATATGGCGTACGACGGGCTCGAAGATGCGTACGAGGGCCTCGCCATGGGCGTCTATGCCGATCAAGCGGCGAAAGAGTATCAATTCACGCGGCACATGCAGGATACCTACGCGCTTGAAACGCTGCGGCGCGCCCAGAGCGCCGGCGCCGAGGGCCGCTTCAAACGCGAGATCGCACCGCTGGAAACCAAGGCGGGGATCATCGACACCGACGAATTGCCGCGTAAGGCGCGGCCCGATAAAATTCCCGCCCTGAAACCCGCTTTTACCGACGGCGGCACGGTGACAGCTGCGAACGCCTCAGCGATCTCCGACGGCGCCGCGGCTTTGGTGCTGATGCGCGCCGGCGACGCCAAGGCGAAGGGCCTGGCGCCCATCGCCCGCATCGTGGCGCAATCATCGCATGCGCAAGAGCCTGCACGGTTCACCTCGGCGCCGGTGCCGGCGATCCAGAAGGCGCTGGCGCGCGCCGGCTGGAAGGCCTCGGAAGTGGATTTGTGGGAGATCAACGAGGCTTTCGCCATCGTGCCGCTGATCGCCATGCGCGACCTCGACCTCGACCTCGATAAGATCAACGTCAACGGCGGCGCTTGCGCGCTAGGCCATCCCATCGGCGCTTCCGGCGCGCGCGTGCTGGTGACGCTGCTTGCGGCGATGGAACAGCGCAACGCCAAGCGCGGCGTGGCTTCGCTCTGTATCGGCGGCGGCGAGGGCATCGCGCTTTGTGTGGAGCGCGCGTGAGCGCGGAAAAAATGCTCGCGCACTTCCGCGAACAGGCTTTCTATTGCGATACGTTCGGTTCGCCCTTTACGGCGCGCTTGTGCGAGCGCTTCGCTGAGGATTTGGAAGCGGGCGGGCCGGTGGCGGCGCTGGTTGGCGCCTGGCCCGGCACTCCACGCGCCGACGTCGTGGCGCTTCGTCTCGCGGGGGCGTTGCACGCCGCCGTGCTGATGGGGCGCGACCCGGCGCTCGCCGCCGTCTATCCTGCCGCTCGGCCCGACTGGCGCATCGAAGCGGTGTGGCCGCTCGCGCGAGATTTCCTGGAACGTGAGCGCACCTGGGTTGCGAACTTCATCCGTTCCGCGCCGCAGACCAACGAAGTACGCCGCTCGATTGCATTGTTGGCTGGGTTTCTCGCGTTTGCCGCGCAGTATCACGGACCCTTCGACATGCTCGAGATCGGCGCCAGCGCCGGGCTCAACCTCAATTGGGATCGCTTTCGCTACGAAACCAAAACCTGGTCGTGGGGAGAGCCCAGCCCCGTGACCGTTTCAACCGATTGGCGCGGGCTGCCGCCCGCTAGCGCGGCGGCACTCCAGGTGCGCCATCGCGCCGCTTGCGATCTAGGCCCGCTCGACATCGCCGATCCGTTGCATCGCTTGCAGCTCAGGGCATATATTTGGCCCGACCAGCCTGACCGGCTCGCCCGCTTCGATGGCGCGGTAGCGTTGGCGCGCGAAGCTGGCGTCAAAGTTGAGCGCGCGGATGCCGCCGAATGGATCGCGCGAAAACTTGCCGCGCGCGCGCCTGATGCGGCTACGATCGTCTATCATTCGGTGTTCTTGCAATATCCGCCACGCGAAACCCAGGCCGCCATCATTGCCGCGATCGAGCAGGCCGGTGCGCGCGCAACAAGGGACGCGCCGCTGGCGTGGGTTCGGCTTGAGCCGGAAGCGTTGCTGGACAGCGTCCGCGACAGTACGCGCATGGTCGTCGATCTCGTGACCTGGCCGGGCGGGGAGCGCCGCATTCTCGGCTACACCGATGGTCATGTCCGCGCGGTGGAGGCGATATAGGCCATGAAGCGCCTAGCCAGGTCGCGCTGTGAAGTTGAACACATTGTCCCATGCAGCATCGAGCCGCGCCAGCGCTTCGGCGGGCGCTGCGGCCTGATACGCATCGCCTTCGCGCGTCACCAGGTTGAACTGCTCTAGCTTCGCCAAGGCATCGCCGATCTCAAAATTAAGATCGAGGCCGAATTTGTCGCGCAGGAACGCCTCAGCTGCGCTGTCGATCTCGGCTTTGGCCATCGGGCGCGCGCCTTTCAGCAAGAGCGCATAGGCGAGGGATGCTTCCTTGATGTCCTGCTCTTCGCCCGAGCCCACTAGCAGATCGAGCACGCCGGAATTGTTCGCAAGGTTACGGAAATAGACAGTGTCCGACAATTGCTTCTGGTAGCGCAAAGTCTGCGCCTCGTATTTGAGCCGCTGGCGCATCACGAACGCGCCGACCGCCACCAGCCCCGAAACGGCCGCCAGCGCGCGCCTCAATTCGCTCTCTTCGATGATTCCGCTTGTACCGAAATAGGCAGCCAGCACCGCAAACAGAATCGTCAGCGCCGGCCACAAATTGAGCACCACCGGCACACCGGCGGCGACCGCGGGCGCGGCGAGAAACACCTGGTCGCGCGGGCGCATGCTTGGCCTCGCGCCAGGATGCAGCGTCACCAGCTCTGGCGCTGCGACATTGCGAAAGTGTTTCACCAGCGTAGCGCCCGGCCGCACGCCCCGGCGCATCCTGGCGAACACTTTGCGTTCGTTACGCTCAATCTCGGTCTCGCCCTTGAAGCCGACCAGCACAATGACATCGGCCATGGTTTCCGTGTCGATGGCGCGTTTGTGCAACCCGAACCAGGAGCGCACAATTATGGTTTCGGGCCGCACGCCGCGGGCGAAAAAGCGCACCCGCCGAACGCCGGCGCGCGAGGGTTTGATGTTCAAGCCGGTGAGGTGCTTGGTCGCCTCCAGCGTCTGCACGTTCTCGGCTTCGATCTCGGTGAAGTTGGCGCGCTCTAGGCTTGCGATCAGTGCGGTCTCAAAGATTTCGAATGCGCTCATATCAAGCGCCCGCCGCGCCGCAGGCGTGTCCGGATCGAGCGGATCGTAGAGCGCTTTTAGCTGCTCCAAGCGTGCATGGGACTGATAATGGAGCACCGCCGCGAGCAAGGTGAACGTGTCGGCCAGCGTAGCCGCGTTGGCGTGCGCAAGCCCGCTCTCGGCGACAATGGCGGCCACGAATTCGTGCTTGCGGGCGGCGATATAGCCATCGGCGGCGGGGGAGCTTCTGCTATCGTCGGTCATTCTGCGACCAGTGCTAGCCCACCCTCCGGGACGAGGCTATGCCGGGCGCGCGAGGCGAGAAGAGGCGGGGATGGGCGAAAGTTCTGGGGGTAAGCGGGGCCGGTCGTGGGTGTTTGCCGCGGCGCTGGCGTTGGGCCTGGCCGGGCCGGCGGCGGGGCAATCTCAGCCGGTGCAGAACGACCCCTTCAACGGGCGGTTTGGCGCGATGGAACTCGCGCCGCCGCCGGCCGAGGCCGCCCGTCAGGCCACGGCCTTAGGCGAAGCGCTGGCCGCGCTTCAGCCGCAGCGCCCGGGCCAGCTTGACGTTTATGTTATCGCAGCGTCGCTCTGGGGCGATCCGGTGTTCGAACGCGAGGCGACCAGCAGCGCGGCGATCTTGACCGAGCATTTCGGCGCGCAGGGGCGCGCCATCGTGCTAAGCGCCGGTGGGCAAGGCGTGCGGACATTGCCGCCGGCCACGCCCAATTCACTTTCTGCCGCGATCGGCCGGGTCGGCGCGTTGATTGACCCCGAAGAGGATCTCGTGGTCGTGTTCGTGACCAGCCACGGGGCGCCGGACGGCTCTGCGTTGTTCCGTGAAGTCAATCGGCTGGGCGGCGCGCTGCGGCCGGTGAACCTGCGCGACCTGTTGGCGCAGGCCGGCGTGCGCAACCGAGTGGTGATTGTCTCGGCCTGCTTTGCCGGCGCCTTCATCGCCCCGTTGATGGATGATCGCACCATAGTGCTGACCGCCGCCACGCACGATCGCACCTCGTTTGGCTGCCAGCCTGAAAACGAGTGGACCTTCTTCGGCGATGCCTTGTTCAACCAGAATCTGCGCCATGGCGGTTCGATTCTGGCCGCGTTCGATCGCGCCAAGGTGCTGATTGCGCAATGGGAGCGGGAGCGTAACCTGACGCCGCCTTCCAACCCGCAGCGCTTCGTCGGTCCGCGCGCCGAGCAGATGGTGTCGCAAGCGGAGCGGCGGTCAGCTCGCTAAGCCGCTTTTAGGAAAAGTGGCTGCCGGTTTTTCGTCCAAAAGCGGCCAATCAGGAAGCTTCCAATTGCGACACCAGCGCCAATGGCGCGGCCGTCGTGCGTTTAGCCACGCGCATCAAGATGCGCGACTGCACGTCCGAAACGAGCCCGAGCGCAAGCATCTTGTGGCGCAAGAAGTCGTCGTAAGCGTGCATGTCACGGGTGATAATGCGGAGCATATAATCCACCGCGCCGGTCACGGTGGCGCAATCGACCACCTCTGGCCACGAGGTCACCGCCGCCTCGAAGGTCTCCAAATTTTCTCGTGAGGGGGTTTGCAGTTTGACGCTGGCGAACACCTCGAAGCCGAGACCGAGCTTTTCCCGGTCGAGCAGCGTCACTTGCCGGGTGATGATGCCAGCCTTCTTCAGGCGTTCGATGCGCCGCCAACATGGCGAGGAAGAGAGCCCCACTCGCTCGGCGATTTCGGCGATTGAGAGGCTCGAATCCTGCTGTAACAGCTCCAGGATGCGGGCATCGACGCCGTCCAAATCCTCGGACAAAGATTTCCTCCCTTGCCGGCTTGCCGGTCATTTTGACCGGAAACCTGCGCTTCGACTGGGATCAAAAGCAAGCAAATCTCTATAATTCCGCAAGAAATGTTCACCTCCGCTCGGCGTGGACGGTCTTGGCCGACGCCGGCGATTTTCGCCCACCCGGCTCGCTTGCCTAGCCGGAGGCGCGGGGGTATCTGTCCCGCCCTTTGGTGGGGTAGCTCAGTTGGTTAGAGCGTGGGATTCATAACCCCAAGGTCGGCGGTTCAATTCCGCCTCCCACCACCATGTCCTCATTGAATTTTCTCGTTCTTGCTTGGCGCCCCAAAGCCTGTCTGGCCCCCGCACCTATTTGAGCCTACTCACGATGCGAAGTGGGTTGAGTTCAGCGATGCGCCAGTGCGATCGCGGCTTGGCGTCAAAAGTGGGGTCAACCCACAACATCAACGAAACGGGAGGCGAGAGCAGACAATGTCAAAACCAGGTAGTTCCGAAGAGGACATCAAGACGCTGCACAAAATGGGCTACGCCCAGGAATTGTCTCGAAGCATGGGGCATTTCTCGAATTTCGCGATCTCATTTTCAATCATTTGCATTTTGTCCGGCGGCATCAATTCGCTGGCGCAGGGCACCAGCGGCGCGGGCGGCGCTGCGCTTGGCATAGGCTGGCTGGTGGGCGGGGGATGTGCGCTGTTGTTTGCGTTGGGCATGGCCCAGATCGCCTCCGCGTATCCCACCGCGGGCGGGCTCTATCACTGGAGTTCAATTCTGGGTGGGCGTTTCTGGGGCTGGCTTACGGCGTGGATGAACCTGCTGGGTCTCATCACGGTGTTGGCCGCGATCAATGTCGGCACCTATTACTTCTTTATAGGTTCGTTCGCGCCCATGCTTGGGATCACCGACACATACACCACCAAGGTGATATTCGTCGCCGCGATCACCGGTTCACACGCCCTGATCAACCATTTGGGGATCCGGACGACCACCTTGTTGACCGATTTTTCGGGCTATTTGATCCTGGCCGGTGCGGTACTGCTTACCGGCGCTCTCTATTTCTATTCAGACAGCCACGATTTTGCCCGGCTCTGGACATTTACCAACTATTCCGGCGACGCAGGCGCCGGCGTGTGGCCGCAGACAGCTTCGATCGTCACCGTGTTCATGCTGGGCATGCTGCTGCCGATTTACACGCTGACGGGTTACGACGCCTCCGCACACACTTCGGAAGAAACCCTCAAAGCGGCTCACCACGTTCCAACCGCCATTATCCACTCGGTGTTCTGGGCGGTTTTGTTTGCGTGGTTGTTCTCCTGCGCCTTCGTTATGGCCATTCCCAACATGGATGAAGCCGCCGCGCAGGGTTGGAACGTCTTTTTCTGGGTCATGGACAGCACCATGCCCGCAACTCTGAAGCTGGTGATCTACGGAATCATTCTCGCGGCGCAATACATTTGCGGCTTGGCGACGGTGACGTCGGTCAGCCGCATGATCTTTGCGTTCGCACGCGATCACGGACTTCCCGCCTCGGGCGTTCTCAAAAAGGTCAGCCCGAAATGGCGCGTGCCGGTCGCGGCGATCTGGACTGGCGCCGGGTTGGCTGTCGCCTTCGTTGCTTACGCCGACGCCTATTCCGTGGCCGTGGCCGTGACGTCTATCGCGCTCTATGTTTCCTACGCCATGCCGCTTGCGGC
>JANNFH010000352.1:0-3466 GCA_031379565.1 Alphaproteobacteria bacterium | reverse complement strand
CCGGCTGGAAATGGTTTTTCGTCACCCACTTGGCTACCTGCTTGCCAAGTTCGGCGCCATGCTCGCTCGAGGTACGGAAGTGCATGCCGCCCCAGACGCGCGCGGCCTTGGTCTTGAACGAGCAAGTGCCGCGGTCGGCGAGAACGATCTTGCCCGACACCGTGGCGGGCAGGGCCTCACAGGCGTCGCTCGTCGTGCCCACGCCGTCATTGGCCAGCACCACCTGGTTGGTCAGGCCCGTGGTGGTCAGCGCACTGCCGAAGTCCGCGCCCTTGGCGCCGTAGTTGTAGGTGCCGACGAGCACCTCGTGCGTCGCGCCGGGCCCCGTCCAGAGGTACATCTGCATGCGCGGGCGCTGGCCGTCGGCGGGGGTGGCGAAGTTGGCGTTGTCGGTGCCCGAGCCGTCTTGCGCTTCGGCATTGACCGGGTCGTTGCCGGCCCCGCCCAAGCCGAAGTTGTTGGTCTGGAAGTTGCCCGCCGCCTCGTTGAAGCCGTGACTGCGCAGGATGTCGTGCACCACGTTGTTCAGGTAGAACAGGTACTGCACCGCCGCCGCGCGGTTGGCGGTGGTGGTGGGCGCTTGCGTGAGGTTGCCCGCGGTCGTGAAGTTGCCGCCGCTGACCGCCGAACCCCCGCGATCGGCGCGGTTGTTGGCATTCACATCCAGGTAGGCATTGGCATTGTTACCGACGATTTTGATCGTGGACTGCGCGCCCGACAGCCGGCCGCTGGGCGATTGCGCGTTGCCTGTGCCGGGGCCAGGGCCTGTCACCAGGGTCTGCACGCTGCGCCCCGGATCGACCGGTCACACGTTGTAGGAGTCGTTGGCCGTGCGGCGCTCAACGTCAAGCACCACGCCATCGCCCGAGACCAGCACATGGTCGAGCAAGTTGCGCTGCTGCGTCCACAGTTGCACCAGCCAGCCACGCGACAGGGAACCATCAGCATGCGGCACCGTCACCGCGCGCACTTCGCTCGCCTGGTGGAAGAACGCGCCGCCGTCGAAGCGCTCGCTGTTGGCGCCCTGGCCGAGCGAGCGGAATTGCACCGCCACACCCGCGTGCAAGCGGCGCATCGCCGCCTCCAGCGCCTCGCGCGTGCCGATGCGTGCGGCGGCCAGGGTCGGCGTGGGCACGGCGGCCAGATGGTCGATCAGGTGCACCAGCTCGCCATTGGCGCGAAACGCCGCCTTGGCATAGGCGCCGCGCACCGGCAGGCCGTCAACACTTTGTTCGAAGCGGCGGTGCGTGTTGCCGTTTCGGCCGGGCGCCACGCCGGCTTCGCGCAGCGCGACCAGGGTGCCATCGTCGCGGCCGCGCACGCGCAAGGCGCCCGCCACCACCTGGCCGTGGTTGTTGAAGAGGGCCTGGCCCAGCGCGCGCCCGGCCTCGGCGCGGTGCACCGCGGCCTCTTTGCGCTCGTAGCCCGGCGCGCCGGCCTGGGCCCAGACGCTACCGCTGACGAAGAGCGCGAGCCACAGGGGTGCGTGGCGAAGAGTGCGCGGGCTTGGGGTCGGCACGGTTGCTCCGTAAGCCTTTGTAAGGATGCGGGATTCCGGCGTGCCGCGCGAGGCAACTGACCGGGTGAAACCCGCTCACGTTCTGGAGTGGCCCCCCCAAGTCGCTTGTCGTGACAACCCTGCGCCCCATGCCATGCCAGCACGATGGCGGTGGTCGGGTTCGAGCATTGCGGCACCGCGTTGAGCGCCCGTCGGGGCGGACTCGTCGCATCGCGATTGCCGCGCGCTGGTGCGACGACGACGCTCGCGTCTCCCAGCCACTTCCTTGGAGACCGTCATGCTGAATCGCCGCGATTTCTGCCTCGCTGCTTCCCTGCCCTTGGCCACCCCCTGGCTCGCCGGCTGCGGCGGTGGTGGGCGCAGCGACACCGACGCGCCGGCCCTGTGGGGCGCGATCGCCGTGCGCGCCGCGGCGCTGGCGCCCTTCCCGCCGGGCCTGCCGCCCTTCATCAGCGCGCGCGCGCAGGCAATGGCCTTCCTGGCCGCGCACAACGCCTTGAACGCGATCCTGCCGCTCTACGACACCTCGCTGCCGACCGACCGCGCCCCCGGCGCCAACCCCGACGCCGCCGTGGCCGCCGCGGTGCATGGCGTGCTGGTCCATGAGTTCCCGTTCGCCAAGACCCTGCTCGACGGCGAGTACGCAGCCGCGATCGCGGCCATTCAGGGCAACGGCTCCAGGCCCAAGGGCATCGAAACGGGCCAGCGCTGCGCCGCGGCGATGCTGGCCTCGCGTGCCGATGACGGCCTGGCCGCTATCGAAGGGCCCTACACCGAGGGCACGCTGCCAGGCCAGTACCGCTTCACGCCGCCCTTCCCCTTTGCCGCGGCGGTGAACCTGGGCACCGCGCTGCGCCCCTTCGCTATCGCCAGTGGCGTGGCCTACCGTGCGCCAGCGCCGTATGCGGTGACGGATACCGCCTACACCGCCGACTACAACGAGGTCAAGGCCCTGGGCGTGGCGGCGGGCTCGACACGCAGCGCCGATCAATCCGCGATCGGCAAGTTCTGGCTCGAGAACACCAACTACTCATGGACCCTCATCGCGCTGCAACTGGCCGACCGCCTGGACGTGCCGGGCTGGGCCCTGATGCGTGCGCTGGCCTTGATCCAGATGGCGCAGACGGATGCCTACATCGCCTGCCTGGAATCGAAGTACCACTTCAACTTCTGGCGCCCGATCACCGCCATCCGCCTGGGCGACAGCGATGGCAACGCCGCCACGGCGGGCGATGCAAGCTGGATGTCCTACGATTTCCCCTGCCCGCCGGTGCCCGACTACCCCTCGGGCCACGCGGCCTCGGGCGGTGCCGGCGAGGCGGTGCTGGCGGCCTTGCTCGGCGGCGATGCAGCGGCCTTCACGCACACCAGCACCACCCTGCCCGGCGTGACACGCAACTACACCCGCCTGTCGCAGGCAAGCCAGGAGATCGCCGATTCGCGTATCTACGTTGGCTACCACTTCCGCCTGGCCACCACGGCGGGGCGCGCGCAGGGCCGCAGCGTCGGCGCCGCGGTGGTGGCTTCGCAGCTCGCCGCGCGCTGACGCCGCGGCGCTACATCTGCCGGAACAGCGGCTCGTGGGGTTCGCTCACGAGCAGCTTTTCCGGCCGCTGCTTGAGCTTGACCCAGACCCGCCCGCGCAGATCGCGCGAGACGCCGGCGATGGCGTTGGCATTCACGATGGTCGAGCGATGCACGGCCCAGAAGCGCGCCGGGTCGAGCTGTTCGCCCAGCTCCTTGAGCGAGCGGCGGATCAGCGCCTCGCCCTCGGCGGTGACGACGCGGGTGTACTTGGTGTCGGCCTGGAAGTAGCAGACCTCATCGACTGTGATCAGGCGCACCTCCTGCCCCTGCGACGCGTTGATCCAGCGCAGGTGTTCACGCGCCGGCTGCGCAGCGGCCAGCTCCCGCAGCAGGCCGTCCAGTGGCGGTGGCGCCTCGTGC
>JANNFH010000349.1:0-6868 GCA_031379565.1 Alphaproteobacteria bacterium | reverse complement strand
CTGCGCCAGCCAAGCCGCTTGATTGAAACTGCGCGCCGCAAGCCGGGTCCAATGCATCGGCGCGGGGGCGATGAAATCGGCTTGGCCGAGGAGGTCCCCCGCCGCTTGGCTCATCCAGCCGGCGAACACCGGCAACCCGTCGCGGCGCCCGCCGCGGTTTAGATCGAGAATCAAGCGCCGCGCGGAATCGTCGTAGGCAAGCGCCGCGCGGGCGCACTCATAGGCTGGCGTACGGCCAGCGCAGGCGGCGCACACGCCCTCGGGGCCGGGCGCCTGCTGCAGCGGAAAGCCGCAGCGAAAACAGCATGGCCCGGCAAGAAAATTGAGTTCCGCCCACCGCTCGGGCTCGATCACGCCGGGCCGATCAACGATGGCGTCGGAGAGCAGCGACCGCGGCGGCCAGATCAAATCCGACATCAGCGCCACAAATCCGCGTTTCCGAAACGCGCCCGCGCCGCGATAAGCTCTCCCCATGGCGCCTGCTCCCCTCCAATCGCCCAGTCTTGGCCCATTCGATGCACGGCTTCACCGCCTGCGCAAGCGGCGGGTAGCCGCCGGTTTCCGCGAGGCGGCTTTTCTGCACGCGCGCGCCGCCGCCGACCTGGCCGAACGGCTCGAAGCCATCCCGCGCCGGTTTCTCCGTGCGCTGGCGCTGGGCGGCAGCGGGCTGTTTGGCGCCGCTGTCACGGCGCGGCCTGAGCTTGCTGCGCGGATCGAGCACTTAATAGAAGCCGACGTCGCCGGCGGTGAACTTCAACTCGATCCCGAACATCTCCCATTCGCGGACGCAAGCTTCGATCTCATTGTCTCACCCCTGCTGCTGCATTGGGCCAACGATTTCCCCGGCGCGCTGATCCAAATTCGCCGCGCGCTCAAGCCCGACGGGCTCATGCTGGCATCGCTGTTTGGCGGCGACACGCTGAAAGAATTGCGCCTTGCCTTGCTCGAAGCGGAATCCGAACTCACCGGCGGCGCGGCGCTCCGCGTCGCACCGTTTGCCGATCTTCGCGACATCGCCGGCCTCCTGCAACGCGCGGGCTTTGCCCTCCCAGCAGCGGACCGTGACGTCCTCATTGTGCGCTACAGCGAACCGCTAAACTTGCTCGGCGACCTGCGCGCCATGGGCGAAACTGCGGCGTTCTCCGAGCGCGCACCGCCGCTGACGCGCGGCGTGCTCACGCGCGCGATGGAAATCTACCGCCAACGCTTCGCCGACGCCGATGGCCGCGTCCGCGCCAGCTTCGAAATTCTCACCGCCACCGGCTGGGGGCCCCATGAGAGCCAGCAACAACCGCTAAAACCTGGCAGCGCCAAAACCCGCCTCGCCGACGCGCTGGGCACAACCGAACGCAGCGCCATCGAGAAGGCCGGCGAGTGAGTGCGCGCTTCGCTTTCACCGCCAAACTCTGGCGCCATTCCGGCGCGGCGGCCTGGCACTTCGTGACGCTGCCGAACGACGTATCGGCGCAAATGCGCGCGCTTACGCGGGGTTTGCGCAACGCCTTTGGCTCGCTTCGCGTCATCGCCAGTATCGGCGGCGCAACCTGGCGCACCTCTCTCTTTTTCGACACCAAGGCGGACGCCTTTCTGCTGCCCGTGAAGGCTGAGGTGCGCCGCAAGGAGCGCATCGGAAATGGCGATGACATCGAAGTGACCGTCGAGATTGACCTCTAGCCTTGCGAGGCGTCGCCGACGCAGCGCCAATTCGTCTCTTAGGCCTTGCGCGCCAGCAAGAAACGAACACCATTGCCAAGTCATCGGGGGAGAAGAGCCGCATGTCACTCAATCGCCGCAGCTTGCTGCACTTCGGCGCCGCCGCGGCGGCTTTGCAGGTCATGCCGCAAGCCGGCTGCGCATCGGCGCCCGCCGGCGCAGCCGCCGAGCCCTTGCTGGCCCGCATCACCGAACAGCTGCTCGCCGCTTACCCGGAGAGCGCGACCAGCGCTGGTATCGACACCGGCGCACGCGCGGGCCTTCGGCCTCTGCTTTCGGACAAGTCCGCCGCCGGTCAACACGCCATCGCGCGGCAAGTCCAGCAAACGCTTCGTCAGCTGCGCGCCATCGACACCGCCGCGCTGGGCCCTGAACTTCGCATCCATATTGATGTCGTCCGCACCGTGCACGAACTGGCGGCCGAGGGGTTTGCCTTTCCCTATGGCGATGTCGCCATCCTCAATTCAAACTGGTCGTACCGCAACACGCCCTACGTGGTGGCGCAGAATGTCGGCGCGTTCGTTGAAATCCCCTCGTTTCTGGATTCGAGCCACCAAGTACGCTCCAGCGAAGACGCCGGCGCCTATCTTGCGCGCCTGGAGGCCTATGGCGCCCAGCTCGACGGCGAGACCGATCGGCTGCGCTCAGCGGGCGCAGAAGGCGTCATCCTCCCCGATTTCCTGCTCGACAAATGCATCCAACAATTGCGCGAGGGACGTAGCGCGCCGGCGGCGCAATGGGGAGTCGTCACCTCGCTCGCAACGCGCGGCGCGAACTTGCCGGGCGATGTCGGCGCGCGCGCCGCGCGCTTAGCAGCCGAGCGCATCGCGCCAGCGCTGGATCGCCAGATCGCCGCGCTGGAAGCCCAGCGCCCCCGCGCCACCAGCTATGCGGGCGCCTGGAAACTTCCCCGAGGCGAGGAATATTATGCCTGGGCGCTCCGCGCCGGCACTACGACAACGATGACGCCAGACGAAGTCCACGAAATGGGCATCGAAGAATTGCGCGCGCTGCAGGCGCGAATGGACCCGATCCTGCGCGCCGAGGGCTTTACCGAGGGCAGCGTCGGCGCACGCATGACCGCGCTCGGCGAAGACCCGCGCTATCATTTCGCAGAGGGCGATCCGGGCCGCGCCCAAATCGTCGCCTTCATCGAAGGGCGTCTGGCCGACATCCGCGCCCGTATGCCCAGAGCCTTTGAAACGCTGGTTCCGGGTTTTCTTGAGGTCACGCGCATCCCTCCCGAAGTGGAAGCGGGCGCGCCTGGCGCTTATGGCGGCGCCGGCACCATCGACGGGCGCGAGCCGGGCCATTTCTGGATCAATCTCCGGACGCCCGCGCTGCACAACCGCTTCAGCCTCGCCGACCTCACCTATCACGAAGCCATTCCCGGCCATGTCTGGCAGGGCGAATACACCTTCGCTCAACCGCTGATCCGCTCCTTGCTTGGCTTTAACGCATACACCGAAGGCTGGGCGCTCTACGCCCAGCAGATCGCCGAAGAGCTCGGCGTCTACGATGATTTTCCCGTTGGCCGGCTCGGCTATCTGCAATCGCTTGCGTTTCGCGCGTGCAGGCTGGTCGTCGATACCGGCCTGCACGCCAAACGCTGGACCCGCGCGCAGGCCATCGACTGGTTCGTCACCAATAACGGCTCCAACCCCGACGAAGTGCAAAGCGAGGTCGATCGCTATTGCGCCTGGCCCGGTCAAGCTTGCGGCTACAAGGTCGGCCACAGCGCCATCAACCGTTTGCGCGATGGCGCGCGGACGACGCTCGGCGAACGCTACGATTTCCGCAAATTCAACGATGCGGTGGTTAGAGGCGGCAACGTGCCGATGACCGTGCTCGGCCGCGTCATCAATGCTTACGTCGCCGGCGCGCGCGGCTGAGCCCACGTGATCATGCGCGCGGCGTTCGCCACATGATGCGGACATCTAAATCGCGCGCCCGCAAATGTTCGACAACCTCGAAGCCGTGCCGTTGGTAAAGCGCAACGTTGCGCTCGGAGGTCGCCTCCAGCAGCGCTGGCATGGCGCCCACATCGAGTCCTGCGAGCGTCGCCTTCAAAATTGCGGAGCCGATTCCGAGCCCTTGGGCCTGCGGCGCGACCCCAAGAAATACCAGATGCGCGTGCGGCGCATGCGGGTGAAGCGCATTCAACCGCTCGCCAAGGTGTAGGCCGCGAAGCGAACCTCGTAAGCCCGCAATGCGCCAGAGCAGCGGCGCCATCGAAATCTGCTGCGCCAAACTGAAATCGTAAGCCTTGTGCCCGGGCCCGAGCCAAATCGCCGCGCCAACCGGCGCGCTATCCGCTTGCGCCAGCCAAAGCTCGCGCTTTGGGTGCACTGCATCGCGCACCGCTGCGGCGAAAAATCCCCGCCGCGCGGCCTCCTTGCGCCCACCCTGCCGCAGCCAGTAATTCAAGCCGGCCTCGTCCGCGAAGGCGTCGTGGAGCACCTCAGCGACCCGCTCGCTCTCATCCCCCCTCGCCAGCCGCACAATCGGCGGGCCGCTCATATTTTTTCCGAAATGCGGATCGCCGCGCGGCAGCCAAAGCGGATGAGCGCCGTGAGCACCTCATAGCCCGGCGCTTCACGTGCGCCCTGCTCAATGGCGGTTTGCTTGTGAGCGCTCTCCTCGGCGCGGAAACGCGCGACCACGTCTGACAGCTCCGGATCGTCCTCGCCAAGCGCCTCGATCTGATCGCGATAATGTTCTTCGATCACGTCCTCGACTGCTTCGGTGCAGGCGTACGCTGCCTGCTCACCCATGAGCGCCGTCACCGCACCAAGCCCGAAGCCGGCGACGCGCCAGACCGGCGCCATCAAGGTGGGCCGCACGCCGCGCTCGGCGATCAGGCGGTCGAAGGTTTTCAGATGCTCCTGCTCGCCGGCTTCCATCTCGGCGATAATTCCGGCGGCGTGCGCTTTGGCGCCGATGCGCTCGAACACTGCGCGCTGGCCGCGATAGATCTGCACCGCGCCATATTCGCCGGCATGGTCGACGCGGATCATTTCATCGAGCCTGCGCCGAAGCGCGCCTTCGCCCGGCGCCGGCGGCGCGCGCCTATCCATGCCGGCGCCCCGGCGCCAAGGCGACAGTGAAACTGGCCACCGCCAGCGCCAGCGAGATCAGCGCGTTATAGCCCGCCATGGAAATGCCAAGCATCGTCCAGGCGGGCGTATCGCAGCTGGGGGTCACGAATGTCCCATGGGGATCGAACGCCTGGATATCCCCCAGACCCGTATCCGCTTCACACTGGGCGGCAACCCAATGCTGTTCAACGCCCACATGGTAAAGCGCCATACAAGCCGCGCCGAGCAACGCCAGCCCCAACGCGCCCGCCACCCAACGTTCGCCCTTGGGCCAGAAGCGCAGCAACGCCACGCCAATCACGGACGCGCCGACCACGCCCCAATGCCAATCGCGCTGGTCCAGGCAAAGCGGGCACGGCGCAAGGCCGCCAAAGCGCTGAAACGCGTGCGCGCCCGCCAGCAGCGCGCCGGAGCCAAGTAAGGCGACGAGCGGCCAGTTCGGTCGAAGCTTATGCGCCAAATCCTGCATCATCTCTCTCCGTCATCCCGGACGCGCGGAGCGCGATCCGGGATCCAGGGGCCACAAGCGATGCGTTCTACGACCCCTGGGTCCCGGCTCTCCCGTCGGTCGGTCGGGATGGCGGGTTGAGTGTAACCCACAACGCCGGCAATATCTGCGGCGCCCCCTGCGCCTCAATGCAGAAAACGGGCGGCCAAGATGACCAGCACGATCACCGCCGCCACGCCCAACAACACCAGCCCGAGCCGTTTTTCCATGATCGGCGCGATGGTCGGGCCGAAGCGCTGAAAAACGTAGGCGACGATGGCGAACCGCAGGCCGCGCGTCAGAATCGAGGCGAGGATGAACACCGGCAACGAAAAGTGCATCGCTCCGGAAATTATCGTCACCAATTTATAGGGGATCGGCGTCAGGCCCTTGAGGAAGATAAACCACGCCCCCCATTGGTCGTAGAAGGCGCGCAACTCCTGCTCGCGCCCGCCATAGCCAAAAAATGAGACGATGGCCTGCCCGATCGTATCGAACAGGAACATGCCGATGGCGTAGCCGAGCAGCCCGCCCAGCACCGAAGCGATGGTGCAGGTCAGCGCATAGCGCGCCCATTTCGACGGTTCCGCCGCCGCCATCGGCCCCAGCAACAGGTCCGGCGGCAGCGGAAAGAACGAGCTTTCCGCGAACGAGATCGCAAACAGCGTCCGCTCCGCGTTGGGGCTCCTGGCCAGGGAGAGGGTGCGGTCCTTGAGCGCGGTCAGCATAGGGCGGCCCTAGCATGGACCGCGCCAAAGGTCAGGGCCGGGCGGCCAAATTGACAGCGCGGGCCTGCGCTCCTAACCCTCCCGCCCTCGCCCTTGGACAAGCCCCAGTGGCGGAATTGGTAGACGCAGCAGACTCAAAATCTGCCGTTCGCAAGGATGTGCCCGTTCGAGTCGGGCCTGGGGCACCACATTGAAGGCAAGGCGCCTCGCGGCGGCGCGCTCAAGGGCCTGGGGCGCCATCCTGCTTTGCCCTACCGGGCTTTGCAGGGCTGGGCGTTAGCACTGGGGGAACACGTCGATGACCGTCGAAGAGATCGTCGGCGAAAGCACCGGCTTTGGCCGCTTCGGCCGCTGGGTGGGGCTGATCCTTGGCCCGGCGATAGCGCTAGGGATTCAAACCATTGCGCGCCCGGAAGGCTTGTCCGCCGAGGCTTGGTGGGTAGTTTCGCTGATTGTGCTGATGGTGACCTGGTGGGTGACCGAAGCCATACCCATCGCCGCCACCGCGCTTTTGCCCCTGGCCGCCCTGCCGATGACGGGCGCCGCAACGCCTGCCGCGACGGCCGCACCATACGCAGATCCGATCGTGTTTTTATTCATCGGCGGTTTCATTCTCGCCGCGGCGGTGGAGCGCTGGCGGCTGCACGAGCGCATCGCGCTTACCATCGCCGCGCAGGCCGGCGGGCGCCCGGCGGCTTTGGTCGGCGCTTTCATGATCGCCTCGGCGCTGATCTCGATGTGGATTTCCAACACCGCGACCACGCTGATGCTGGCGCCGATCGCCATCGGCGCCGCGCGCGCTATGTCCGGCGGCGGCAAAGCTGATCTCGCGCTCGGCGGCG
>JANNFH010000348.1:0-2533 GCA_031379565.1 Alphaproteobacteria bacterium | reverse complement strand
ATGCACGTCGCCTACGATGCGCCTGGGGCCGCAGCCTATCTCGGGCCCACGGGGGATGCGCCGATCGCGGTTTCGCGGGAGGGCGCGTCGCGCTTGGTTGCTTACGTGGACCGCACCCTGGCGCTGGATGGGGAGGGTCAGCCGGTGATTGTCGCGCCGGGAAAACTGATCGGGCAATCCTCGTTCCTGCGCGCGCGCGGCTCGTTTCACCTGTTCAACGTCTGCAACCAATGGATGGCGCGCGCGCTCAGGGCGGCGGGGCTCAATGTTAACGCGCGCGCGGCGTGGTTGGGCGGCGGGCTGTTGCGGGAGGTGAAGCGCGAACGGCCGGCGGGGTGTTCGTCAGGTCGATAAGGTATTATTTATCCACAGATGCCGCAGCTGGTCGATTCACCCGGCCCCTCGCAAGCCGACATGGTCTATTTGGCGCTTCTTCGGGATATTCTCGACAATGGCGTTGATCGGCCGGCCCCGGCACAGGTTCACGGGATTTTTAAGCCGAATCAACGCAGGCACATACGCATGCATTCCGCGCTCCGCCCTTTGGTGCCAGAGGCCCCTGCCTCTGAAGCAGATGCGAAATACCTAAGTCTACTTGAAGATATCCGCGACAACGGAATCGATCGCGGCGACCGCACCGGCACCGGCACGCGGGGCGTGTTCGGGCGGCAGCTGCGCTTCGATCTCGCCGCCGGCTTTCCGCTGCTGACGACCAAGAAAGTGCACCTGAAGAGCATCATCCTGGAACTGCTCTGGTTCCTGCGCGGTGACAGCAATGTGCGCTGGCTGCAGGAGCAGGGCGTCACCATCTGGGACGAGTGGGCCAACAGCGAGGGCGAGCTCGGCCCCGTCTACGGCAAGCAATGGCGAAGCTGGGAAGCCAAGGAGGGCCGCGTGATCGATCAGATCGCCAATGTCGTTCAATCGATCAAGCAGAACCCCAATTCGCGCCGCCATATCGTGTCGGCGTGGAATCCCGCCGATGTCGATCAGATGGCGCTGCCGCCATGCCATTGCCTGTTTCAGTTCTTCGTCGCGGAGGGGCGGCTCTCCTGCCAGCTCTACCAGCGCAGCGCCGACGTGTTCCTCGGCGTGCCGTTCAACATCGCCAGCTACGCCCTGCTCACGCAGATGATGGCGCAAGTGACGGGGCTCGCGCCCGGCGAATTCGTGCACACGTTCGGCGACGCGCACTTGTACTCCAACCACTTTGAACAAGCACGCACGCAGCTTTCGCGCACGCCGCATCCGGCGCCGACGATGCGCCTCAATCCGGAGCGGAAGGATATCTTCGCGTTCGAGTATGGGGATTTTGCGCTGGAGAATTACGTTGCGCACGCAGCGATCAAAGCGCCGATTGCGGTTTAGGGCTGCGTTTCGCCGGAAGCGGCCATTGAGCATTGGGCGACGAATGGCGGCTTGAAACGCCTTCCGGACCAGGCCATCAACGCTGACGCTTCAGTTTGATCGCAATTCCCGAAGTCCCCGGATGGCAGATCGCTTCCCGAAAGCGGATGTAGACACTCACACCTCCGCGACTCGAAATTTCGTGTAAATCCATGCCGCACCTTTCATATGCCTCCGAGCCCAGCGGCAATCCAAAGGAGATCACACAACAACGCGGGGTAAGCGGCTCTCGGGGCACCGCCGTGCGCGAGATGAGCCAGTTCGTGGCAACGCCGGCGGGGCCGCATCTTGTGCTATGGTGGCGTTGTCAGTTCGAGTCGGTGATGCCCATGGGACGCCTAGCGATGGACTTCCAGCCCGTCTTCATGACCGGCTATGCACTTCGTCTCGTCGACAAGATTTGGTGGAATAAGAAGGTTCGCCCCAGCGTTGTCGCTGCGGAGCGCGCTGCGTGCGCCATCTGCGGCTTCGTCGCGGAGGAACGGCGGCTCATCGAAGCGGACGAGGTCTGGGTCTTTCCGGGCGCCCCGCGCGTTGAGCTTGTTGATGTCCGGGGGCTTTGCACGCGATGCCATGAGGCCAAGGACTTCGCAGTGCTCCTCGTCTTGATCGAGAGCGGCACCAAGCGAAAGGAACGAGCGGACGAAATCAGGCGACACTATTGCAAAGTCAACGAGTGCACAGAGGACAATTTCAACACGGACTTCGAGCAGGCGTCTCGGGTTAAGCGAGGGCTCGAGGAAGCCTACGGCATGAACTGCCAGCCCGTCGTTGACTACGGCCGATGGGGACGCCCCGCCGACTTCCCACGCCTGACGCGCGACGAGCAGCAGGTTCTAAGGAAGGCGTTCGAAATCCACGACGAGGTTTTTGTAGGTAACCGCATTCGCCGAACTTACAGTTCTGCCGTGACGGCGATCCAAGCAACGCCACTGGACCAGCGCGCGGCTATCTTCCGAGAGATTGAATCGTACCTCGATGAAGATGACGGCGACTTCGATGATGGGTCCCCAGGTGAACTTGTTGGACTGGCGGATCTCCTTCGACGTGGTGGCCAGGGACAAGCCCGCCATCAGCCCCATGCCGGCGACCAGGAGCAGTTTCTGGAGGCCTTCGTTCCAGCCGT
>JANNFH010000282.1:0-5180 GCA_031379565.1 Alphaproteobacteria bacterium | reverse complement strand
CATGACGGGCGGGAAAGGGGCAGACCGCGCCGAGCGTCGAATATTCGCGACCGTCGGCCCTAGTCCAAACGCGACACTCATCACATTTGCTGCGGCGCGGCAGGAGTTCGCCGCACACGGCCAGTCGCGGCTTTAGGGCTGGTTACCGCAACTTCTCAGCCGGACCTTTTCCGACGTCGGCACGCATCGCTTCAATTAGAAGTGGATAGGTGTTCGCAACATCCTCGCATGAGTAGCCTTCTGCTTTCTCGATCCCTTGGATTCTCCAGAGCACCTCCGCCAAACCCAGAAGCTCACACTGAGATTGCCAGTAATCGTAGTTTTCGCGCAGTTCGGGCGTGCCTTCCATGCCCTTAGGAAACCGAGTAAGCATCGCGCTTCTCAATGTACGCGCGACCGCTCCGCGCCAGAAAGTGCGACGCAAACGTCCGTAGCAGGGAGCCAATTCCAAACTCGTCGAAAAATATCGGTGCGTCCTCCGCAAAGCGCTATTGAAACCACCCTCTGCGACACGCGCCTCTCAAGGCGATGTCTTCGACGGTTTCCGGGTATAGAGGATGATATCCAGGCGGCAGCGGTTGGGATGACGCGCGGCGGTGCGTTCCGTTCTGGACCATCGCCCGCAGTTGATCGCACGCGCCCGTGTTCCTGAGGTCCAGATACACTCCGTTCACGTACATCCTGTTCTCGTCAAAGAAGCCAAGCACCGGCTGAGGCGCGGGAGCGGGTCTCGGGGGTGTTCGCCCCATGTTGTCCAGATTTTCGAGAAGTCTCCGCTCTAGGTCGTTGTTTCGCTGCTGCTGGTCCCGCTCTATCATGGCCATGCACCGATAGTAGGCGTCTGAGTTGGATGCGGATGCCAACCGCATGCAGTCAGAGTAGGTGGGGACGGCCTGCGACAACGCGGGAGGCGCTCCCCACGACAGAGCGAATAGGACGCACAGCAACGCAAGCGTGACCTTGTGCATAGAAACCTCCCTCGCCGACCGTCCCCTTGATCTTTTAGCTTATGGACCCAAGGAGGCGCACCCGCCAAGATTTCCTAATGGGCTGGTTAGGGCCAGTGAACAAAACCGCTACCGCGGTACGCCTAGCCTGCTGCGCTAGCGCTCTACGCCCGCGATGGGCCTCCTGCCTGAGGCGACCGCTAATAAATCGCTACACTAATTCGGGCCGAGCGACGCGACCCCCGGAATCCAGGGAGCGAAGGCTGTGCATTGGCACCTGGGTTCCGGATCACGCTTTGCGTGTCCGGAATGACTGCCGCGGTGTTGCGACGTCCCTAGCAGTGGAGCGACGGCGCGATCCGCGCTATCCTCGCCCCATGCCCATCGCCCGCAATCTCGCTCGCGCCCGTTACGCTGCAGCCCAAGGCGCGCGCGTCGCCTGGTACATGGGGCAATATTTGCTGGCGCGGCGCATCTCGGGGCCGTTCAACCGGCCTGGCGAGCCGAAATTCCAGCCGCAAAATCCTGAGGGCGATCCGCAGCTTATTCGCACGGCTTTCCTCGATCTGTTCGCCAAGGACCGCGCCAATATCGAGGCCGGGCTTTATCCCGCGCCGGATGATCTCCGCGTGCAGCGCTCGCTTTCGGCGTTGCGCAATTCGGCGCGCTTCTTTGCCGACCTGCCCAATGTCGATGCGCGGCGGATGCAGCGCGCCGGCGCCGAAGTGCGCCAAGAGGCCAAGGATGCCCGCTACCCGACTTATTATTTGCAGAACTTCCACTATCAGAGCGGCGGCTGGCTGACCGAAGAAAGCGCCAAGCTCTACGATACGCAAGTTGAGATTTTATTCGGCGGGGCCGCCGACGCGATGCGGCGCATCGCGCTGGGATCGCTCGCGTGCGCGCTGAAGGGCCGCGACCAGCGCGGCGTAAAACTAATCGACCTCGGCTGCGGCAACGGGCGTTTTCTCAGTCAAATATTGGCCGCGTTCCCGCGCATTCCCGCCACCGGGCTCGACCTTTCGCCGGCCTATTGCGCCGAAGCGAGTGCGCGCCTCGGCGCTTGGCCCCAAGTGGAGATTGTCACCGGCGCGGTGGAGCAGGCGCCGTTTGAAGCTGGAAGCTTCGACGCGGCGACGTGCGTCTATCTGTTTCACGAACTGCCCCCGCGCGTACGCCGCGAGGCGGCGCGCGAGATTGCCCGGCTCTTGAAGCCGGGCGGCACGCTCGTGCTGGCCGATTCAATTCAGGGCGGCGACGCGGCGCACCTGGACCGCATGCTCGAATATTTCCCAATCGGCTTTCACGAGCCGTATTTCAGTACGTATTTGAAGGAAGATTTCGCGGCCTTGTTCGCGGAGTTTGGCCTTGAGCTGGAGGAAACCGAACTCGCGTTTCTCACTAAAGTGATGCGCTTTCGCAAGGTGTAGGTGGGTCGCTTTCAAGCGTCGCCGGCCCACGCTCGCCCATCACCCCCTCCCTCTTGAGGAGAGGGGGCAGGGGGTGGGGCGATGCTCGGCGCTTGGAGGTTGGAGCGCGCGCGTCCACGCGCGCATCGCCAACGCTTGCCAATGAATGCGCCTGGCGAGCCTGGAGGCTCGCGGTCCAACTCACCAGCGTGGCGCTTCACCCCACCCCCTCCCCCCTCCCCTCGCGGGGAGGGGCCGCCGCACCCACGCTCCTCAGTCCAGAAAAATTACGCTAAACAGTCGGCGTCCAGGCGTGACGCTCGCCGCGTGCGCGCGTGGCCCAGGCATAAAGCGCGTCGTAGAGGATGATGCCTTGCCCCAGCAGCGCGTTGTCGTCGCCGTAGTTCGCCGCCAGCCCGAGCGAAAGCGCGTGCAGGCCCGCCGCCTCCGGCGCGAGCCCGTGTTCGTCGGTGTCCGCTCCGCGGATGATGGGCGCTAGCGCCATGAGGCCAGGGTCCTTCAGCGCGAAACGCTCAAGAAAGGCGTCGAAGCTGCACTTTTCACCGACATGGCTGAACGGCGCGCCGGGAATATCGAACGCGACCGCTCTTTCTTTTTCCGCCGTTTCGAACACGAGCGCCGTCGGCACGTAGAGAATTTGCGCCTCAGCGTCGATGAAGCGGAGGATCAGCCAGGGGCAGGCGATGCGGTCTATTTTAGGACGTTCGCGCGTCACCCAGCGCGTGGGCCGGCGATTGGCGAACAGAGTATCGAGTTGGGCTTGGATGTGTGAGGTGAGGTGTGACGTCGTCATTGGCGCGCTCCTTCCCGCAAGGGGATCGGAGCGGGACTTGGACGATGGGCTCTAAGCAGAGCATCGTCTCAGCGGGCGCCCGCTTTCGGCCCGCAAAGCCACAATGCGCTCGCCGCGCCGAGCGCGCAAGGCTTAGCGGCTCAATTCGCGCATCGCCCCGTCGAGGCCGGCGATGGTGAGCGGGAACATCCGTTTTTCGCCGATGAGTTCGCGCACCAATTGGATCGAGGGCGTGTGATGCCAATGCGCCTCCGGCGTTGGGTTTAGCCAGACGATGCGCTCGTAGATGTTTTTCACCCGGTCGAGCCACACTGCGCCAGGCTCTTCGTTCCAATGCTCCACCGAGCCGCCCGGATAGGTGATCTCGTACGGGCTCATAGTGGCGTCGCCGACGAAGACGATGCGGTAGTCGTGGGGAAACTTGTGCAGCACGTCCCAGGTGTTGAACTTCTCGTCGTGACGGCGGCGGTTATCTTTCCACACGCTTTCATAGAGGCAATTGTGAAAATAGAAGAAATCCATGCGCTTGAATTCAGCGCGCGCGGCGGAGAACAATTCCTCGCAAAGCTTCACATGTGAATCCATCGAGCCGCCGATGTCGAGGAAGATCAGCACCTTGA
Source organism: Alphaproteobacteria bacterium (assembly GCA_031379565.1). GTDB lineage: Bacteria > Pseudomonadota > Alphaproteobacteria > Caulobacterales > Aquidulcibacteraceae > Vitreimonas. Next base: position 1,390 of record JANNFH010000282.1, on the reverse strand, counting down.
TGGTGTTGCGCCGCTCCGGGCGCATGACGATGTCGAGATAGCCCTCGCGCGCGCTTTTCCGGACTGTGCCGTCGAGATCAAGTTCATCCGGTGCGCCGGAGCGGGCGAATTTCCTGAGGCGCCTGAGCGCGATTTTGATGTTGCGGACGCCAAGCTCGACGCTGTCGTCGAGGTTTTTGTATTCGCGCTTGTCCCAGACCTTCACGGCGCGGCGCTGGCCGCCTTCGCCGCCGATGCGGATGCCTTCGGGATTGTAACCGCCATTGCCGAACGGGGAGGTTCCCCCCGTGCCGATCCATTTCGAGCCGCCTTCGTGACGGCCTTTTTGCTCCTTCAGCCGCTCTTGCAGCGTCTCCATCAGCTTATCCCAACCGCCGAGCGCTTCGATTTGCGCTTTTTCTTCGTCGCTGAGGAATTTTTCCGTGAGCGCTTTCAGCCATTCGGCCGGGATTTGCGCATCGATCGCTTCGGCGGTGCTCTCGAGCCCTTTGAACACATGCCCGAACACGCGGTCGAATTTGTCGAGATGGCGCTCATCCTTCACCAAGGTGGCGCGCGAGAGATAATAGAAATCCTCGACGTTCGGCCCGATCGCGCCTTTCTCCAGCGCCTCGACCAGCACCAGATATTCCTTGAGGCTGACCGGCACCCGCGCGGCCCGCAATTCGGTGAAGAAACGCTGGAACATTATGGCGTCTGACTATGAGCAACCTGATCCAGCGCCTCGCGAAACAGGGCGCTAGAGACAAGTTCGGCGCGCTCCAGCGCCGCATCGTCCGGCGCTATGAGGGAATAGCGCAGCATGATGGTCCAGTCGCCGATGATGCCGAGGCTGATGCTGGAAAAGAGACGATCGCCGTCGCGCGCGATCAGGAAGCGCTCGACCGATTGCTTCGGCGCTCCAGGTTCGGGCGCGAGCGGTGCGACGGCGAAGGGCTGCGCGTTGGGAAAGCGCTGCACCAATTCGGCGCGCGCATTGTCCATCTGCGCGTCAACCGTCGTCGGTGCGCCATGGCGGGTGGCGTAGAGCGTGACGCTTTCTGTCCCGTTCGCAGAATCGCAGGCGACATCGTCGCCGCGCGGCAGGCCGGCGAAGAGGAGCAACCGCCCGCCGCTACCGTCGCGTAGGAAGTAGCAAATCAGGCCGCTGCCGACATGGCGCAGCGTGACCTGGCCATCATGCACAAGCTCAAACACGCCCTCGGCGTCTGCGTTTTCGATCATACCGTAGGCGATCGAGCCGGGGGCCGCGTGCAATTCCTCTTCCGGCGGATCGGCGAGCGCCGCGCCGGCCAGCGCGCAAAGTGCAAACAGGGCGAGGCGCACCCTCATCCCTTAGCTCTGCCCGCCCCGGCTCTCGCGCCGCGCCAAACACGCCAGGCGCTCGAAC
>JANNFH010000250.1:0-9026 GCA_031379565.1 Alphaproteobacteria bacterium | reverse complement strand
CGGAACGCTTCCATCCGGCGTCAGATGATCGACCGCCCGCGGCAAGAATTCTGACAGCTTGTCGGCGAGCACCTCTGGCGTGAGCCCAGCCCGCGCGGCCATCTCCGCGAGCGTGCCCTGCCCAAACAATTGGTGCACTTGCTCGGCGCTGATCGGCTGATTGGGGCCTCGCGCCACCCAAGAGCGCACAGTCTCGCCGAGTCCATGGGTTTCCATTTGCCTGACGATGCCGGCGACACCGCCGTTCTGCTCGATGAGCCTGCTCACCGCCACCGCCAAACCGGCGCCGACCGCGCCGCCCACCAAGCCGTCAAACAACCCCATGTCTCAGCTCCTGATTAAAACTCACTCGCCCATGCCAACGTAATTCGGCTGTTCGGACACGAGTTTGAGCCATCTTTTGATGGCGGGATAGTCACCGAGTTCGATAAGACCCTCGTGCGCTACGTGCGTATACGCATAAAGCGCGATATCGGCGATGCTGTAGCGCTCGCCAACAAAGAAGGCGCGCAGTGCGAGGTGCCGTTCCATCACCCACAACGCGCCGTGTCCGGCTTTGATTCTCTGCTGCAATTTCTCTTCGTGCTCAGCGGGCCTGCCGAGATAGCGCACGATGAAGCGCGCCACCGCGACGTTGGGTTCGTGCGTGTATTGCTCGAAGAACATCCAACGCAAAATTTGCGCACGCTCCATGCGGTCATCGGAGAAGAACGGGCTGTTCTCAGCGAGATAAAACAGGATCGCGTTGGATTCCGGCAGCGCCACATCATCTTCTGTAATGAGCAGTGGTATCTGGCCATTTGGATTGAGCGCGAGGAATTCTGGCATCCGCGTCTCTTTTTTCAGGACGTCGATGTCAATCCATTTGTACAGCTGGCCAAGCTGCGCCAGCGCCAACTTCACTTTGTAGCAATTGCCCGACTTGGTATCGCCGTAGATTTTGTGCATGCGCTTCCCTCCGATTCGCGGCGACCCGAGGTTGACGTATGTATCGGCGGCCTTCTGCTGGGCGCTCTTTGCTCACACGATCAATTCCACCCCGTCCACCTTCGCAAACGCGCGGTCGAACGTGCCTACAGGCCCGTGGCCCGCCTTGCGCGCGACTTCGAGAAGGAGGCAATCGGCAAATTCGACTTTCTTACTTGCCCGATAGAGATCAAGCGCCGCCTCAACCAATTCGGCTTCTTGGACAACGATGCTGACGTGATCGAGCAGCTTGCTGAGAACGTTGGCCAAGGCGGTTCTGGACAAGCCGTAGAGTGAGGTCAGCACCCATGCCGTTTCGGCGAACACGACATGAGAAACCCACGCACCTTTGGCGACGCAATCGGCGGCGGCGCGGGCCTGACGCTGATCATCGCGTGTAACGATGCGCACCAGAATGTTTGTGTCAATCGCGCGCATGTTTCTTGCGCATGTAAGCTCGAACGCCCTCTCCGCGAGGGTCTGCAACATAGGGGGGCGGTCCGTTTGGAAAGGCTGCCTTGTGAACATCCTCGATTGTGAATTTGCCAACCCGTTTCACGACGACTTTGCCATCTTCCTTCACCCACTCGATTGACGAACCGGGGCCAATGCCGAGGTCCTTACGGACGTCGGCAGGAACGGAGACTTGATTTTGCGCGGTGATCTTTGAGCGGACGTTCATTCTCTCCATTACCACGGTAATGGAGTAACGTCAATAAGCGCAGGCCTCAAACACGCGCCGGAGATCGCCGCCCCATTCTGTGCGGTAGCGTTCGAGCAAGCGCTCGGCGGGTGTCATTCCCGACGCGGCAATTTCATCGAGTTCGGTGAGAAACAGGGTTTCGTCATTGCCCGAGCTATCGAGACGCGCGCGCGCTTTGAGGCCCTGGCGCGCGATCGCCAGCGCGGCTTGGGCGATATCGCCCGCCCTTAATCCGCGGATCGGCGCGCGCAGACCGAGCGGGGGCACGGCGCGGCGCAAGCTTTCGCGGTCTTCCGCGGTCCAGCCCTTCACTAAGCTCCACGCCGCTTCGAGCGCAGCATCATCGTAGAAGATGCCGGCCCAAAACGCCGGCAGCGCACAAAGACGCGACCACGGCCCGGAATCGGCGCCGCGCATTTCCAGATAGGTCTTCAGCCGCACTTCCGGGAAAATCGTGGTGAGGTGATCCTCCCAATCCTTCTTAGTCGGCAATTGCCCCGGCAGCGCCGGCAGTTTGCCTTTCATGAAGTCTCGGAAGCTCATGCCGGCGCAATCGATGTATTTGCCGTCGCGATAGACAAAATACATCGGTACATCGATGGCATAAGCAGCGTAGCGCTCAAAACCCATGCCGTCCTCGAACACAAACGGCAGCATGCCGGTGCGGTCAGGATCGGTGTCGGTCCAGATGTGGCCGCGGTAGGAGAGAAAGCCGTTGGTGCGGTTTTCCGCGAACGGCGAAGCGGCGAACAGCGCCGTCACGATCGGCTGCAGCGCGATGCCGACGCGGAACTTCTTCACCATGTCGGCTTCCGAGCCGAAATCGAGATTGGTCTGCACCGTGCACGAACGGAACATCATCTGATGCCCGAGCCGGCCGACCTTGCGCATGTAATCGCGCATGATCTTGTAGCGGCCCTTCGGCATGATCGGGGTCTCTTCCAGCGACCAGGTCGGCGAGAAACCCATGCCGAGAAAAGCAATGCCCATGCGCCCGGCGACATCGCGCAATTGGGCGAGGTGGATTCCTGTTTCGCTGCAGGTCTGATGCAAATGCTCAAGCGGCGCGCCCGACAATTCAAACTGGCCGCCCGGCTCCAAAGTGATGGAGGCCCCGGCCTGGATCAGCGCGATCGTATTCGGGCCTTCCTTGACCCGCTCCCAGCCGTACGTGTCCGCCAAGGCATCGAGCAGCGCGCCAATGCCCCGTTCGCCCTCGAACGGCACCGGCCCCAGCGTATCGCGATAGAAGGCGAATTTCTCGTGCTCGGTGCCGATGCGCCAGGTTGAGCGATCGGGTTTGTTGCCCGATTCAATATGCTCGACCAGTTCGCTGAAGCGCTCCAGCGGCGGCGCCTTTTGTTTGGTTTTGGCCAAGCTCGTTCTCCCTGCCGAGCCATGTGGCGCGCCAAACGCGAACCCGCAAGCTCTCAGTCCGGGCGCCAATCGCCCCAAGCTGCTTGGATCATGCTTAACGCGGCGATCACCGCGGTTTCCGCGCGCAGGATACGCGGGCCAAGCGAAACGGGGATGACAAAGGCGAGGTCACGTAGCATGCGCCGCTCCTCCGGCGTAAAGCCGCCCTCGGGGCCGATGAGGAGCGCGACGTTCTCCCCTCCCCCAACGGCGGAGGGGGCAGGGGGTGGGGGGCGTGAAAGATGTGGCGCTAGCGGCGCCATCCCGCTTGGTTCTGATCGCCCCCCCTCCCTACTCTCCCCCCGAGTGGGGAGGGGGCGTATATTCTGCAACGCATCGAGCAAGCCCGCCGCGTCACCGGCCTCGTCCGCAAAAATCAGCGGACGGGCAGCGTCCCAGCCGTCGAGCGCTTTCGTCAGCGATACGGGCGCGAGAATTTCCGGCGCGTCGAAGCGCTCGGTTTGTTCCGCCGCCTCGCGGGCGATGGTTTGCAAGCGATCGAGCCGCACTGTCTCGGCGATGGTGCGCTGGGTAATGACGGGCCGGATGCGACGCACGCCGAGTTCGGTCGCCTTCTCAACGATCAGATCGGTGGCGTGGCGCTTCACCGGCGCAAACAGGAGGTCGAGATCAGGAACCGTGCGCGCGGGGCGCAACATTTCCTCGACCCGCACATTCATGCCGCGCTTAGCCTTGGCCGACACGATGGCGTGCCACTCGCCCTCGCGGGCGTTGAACAGGCGCAACCCATCGCCGATGCCAAGCCGCAGGACGGTCCCGACGTGGCGGCTTTGGGCTTCGTCCAGCGCAATCTCGACGCCGGCGGCGAGAGTTGCATCGATCAAGAGACGGGGCTGGGCCATGGTCCTTGCTGGCAAGGATGGCGCCTAAGCGCAAGCTATGCGGCCGCATCGGCGATCAGATCGCCCCTGGCTAACGCGTTCAGGCGCGCATAGAGCCCCCGCGCCTCGATCAGCTCGACGTGACGGCCCTGCTCGACGATGCGGCCCTGGTCGAACACCAGGATGCGATCGGCCTCGCGCACAGTGGAGAGCCTATGGGCGATCACGATCGTGGTGCGCCCGCGTTTTAGCTCCGCCATCGCCGCCTGCACATCGCGCTCGGTCTCGACATCAAGCGAGGAGGTGGCCTCGTCGAGGATCAGAATCGGCGCGTCAGCCAGGAACGCGCGCGCCAGCGCCACGCGCTGGCGTTCGCCGCCCGATAACTTCACCCCGCGCTCGCCGACCTCGGTGTTGTAGCCCTTGGGCAGTTTGAGAATGAAGTCATGCGCGCGCGCCCGCGTGGCGGCGCGGATCACATCCTCCATCGAAGCGTCCGGGCGCGCATAGGCGATGTTTTCCTGTAGCGAACGGTGAAACAGCGCCGGGTCTTGCGGCACCAATGCAATCGCGCGGCGCAAGCTGGCTTGCGTCACCGAGCGCACGTCCTGCCCGTCGACCCGGATCGCGCCTTCGCCCACATCATAAAGCCGCTGCACCAATTTCACGAACGTCGATTTGCCCGACCCCGTCGGCCCGACCAGCGCCACCGTTTCGCCTGGACGGATCTCCAGTGAAAAATCGCTGTAGATCGGCTCGGCCTGACTTTTATAGCGAAAACTCACATGCTCGAAGCGGATCGCGCCCGCCCCGGCGCGAAACGCCGGCGCGCCACGCGCATCGGCGATGCCCGCTTCCTGCTTGGAATACGCCACCACGTCGGCGATATCGGCGAAGCCCTTTTGCAACGTGCGGATGCTTTCGCCCAGCGTGCGCAGATAACCGCTCATCAGGAAGAACGCGGTAATGGCGAAGGCGGCGTCGCCAGGGCTGGCGCGCCCGGCCAACCACTCGCGCACGACAAGCCCCAGCAAACCCGCCTGCAGCGCAAACAGCGTGAGGTTCTGCCAAATCCACGAATTGGTGGCCTTATACCAAAGCTTTAGCGCCTTGTCGCGCCAATCTTCCGTCACCTCGCCGAGCCGCGCCTCTTCGCGCGTTTCCGCGCCAAAGGATTTTACACTGGCGTTGGCGCCGACGGCGTCGGCCAGCGCTGCCCCGATCTTGGTGTCGGCAATGTTGGTCAGGGAAAAATCCTGCTTCAGATAGAAGGTCCAGGTCCAATAATTGAGCGCCAGCAGCACCGCTATCGAGAACCCGACAAACAAACCGATCATTGGCCATTTGAGCGCCGTCATCAAAGTCACGCCGGCCAGCACGATCGTGGCCGGCAGGACCGACCAGACGATTGTGTCCGACACCGTGTCGTAGGCGTTCATGGCGCGGCTAACGCGGCGCACCGTAGCGCCAGCGAAATTGTCGGCGTGCCAATCGGCGCTGAAGCGCTGCACATCCTTAAAACCGTCATTGACGATGTTGCGCATATTGTGGGCGGCTAGCGGAATCCAGAACCGCACTGAGGTGTTGCGGAAGAAATAGAACCCGAACGCCACCAGCGCGAACATTGCATAAGATTGCATCACGCTTGCGTTTGCCGCGCCGGGGCCAGCCGAAAGCGCTTGCACCAACGCGCCTGACACCACCGGCAGCGCCAGGTCGCAGCTGACCGCCAGGAGGTAGAGGCCAAGAAAGGCGCAGAGGTTAAACGGCTGGGACATCCAGCGCCGCATCACATAGGCGATGATGTCGCCGAGCGGCGCCTTGAGCGGGCGCGTGTCGTCATTGTCGTCGCAATCGTGAGCATCGCTCATGGAAACACCGTAGCGCGACCGCGAATTCGCGGCGTTGCTGATTTGAAGATGGAAACGAGAAGCTGGAACGCGAATGGCCCACAGCGCGGCTCGGCGAACGGAATCCCCTGTCGAAATGGGAATTTGGAGCGGAAGCGGCGTCGCGCTGCTTCGGCTCATCGGCGTCCGTTCACGGCGCCGCGATTATGACGAGGTGGTTACCATGGTCCGCGATCTCCCTTGGCAGGGGCGAGCTCATAGCGCGCGGCCCGCCTTGCGTAAAGCAAAACGCGCGCGCATGACGCCGCCGTGACGCATTTGAAACCCGCTGATGCATTGGCGCGACACTGGACCGAGCGACTGCCGGCGGCGTTGAAGCCGTACGCGCAATTATCTCGGCTCGACCGGCCGATCGGCTGGCAATTGCTGTTGCTGCCCTGCTGGATGGGCCTCGCGATCGTGCGCACGCAGGACGGCTTTTTCCCGCAGGACGGGCCCTACGCGATCGCGTTTTTGTTCGGCGCCATCGCCATGCGCGGCGCGGGGTGCACCTATAACGACATCTTAGACCGCGACATTGACGGTAAGGTCGAGCGCACGCGGTTGCGGCCCATTCCCTCCGGCGCCGTCTCGCTGAAGCGCGCCTGGGCCTGGCTGTTGCTGCAAAGCCTGGCGGGGTTTCTCGCGTTGCTGGCGTTTCCGCGCTTTGCCCAAATCGTGGCGCTCGCCGCGCTGCCGTTGGTGGCGGTTTATCCGTTGATGAAGCGCATAACCTGGTGGCCGCAGGCTTGGCTCGGAATCGTATTTTCCTGGGGCGCTCTGGTCGGCGGCGGCGCGGTGGCCTACCCCGCCGGCATGCCCGCGGAAGCGCTCGCGCTTTATGCCGGCTGCATGATGTGGACCATTGGCTACGACACCCTCTATGCGCTGCAGGACCGCGAGGATGACGCGCTGATTGGCGTGCGCTCGACTGCGCGCTTGTTCGCGCAAAGCTGGCGCACCTGGACAATGCTCTTTTACGTCGCCGCGATGCTTCTCTGGGGCGCCGCCGCCGCGCTAGCTGGCGCGCCGCTGGTGACGTTCGGACTGCTTGGCCTGATTGGCGGGCAGCTGATCTGGCCGATGTTGCAATCGGTCGATGATGCACGTCCGGAAACGGCGCTTGCCGCGTTCAAGGCCAACGCTCTTATAGGCCTCGCCATTCTGTTCGCTTTCGCACTGGAGCCGATTTGGCGTAGTCTGAGACCCTATCTCGGGGGGTGAAATTGGGCGAAGCGGAAATTCATCTCTCTAAAGTCTGCAAACGCTTCGCTCGTGTGCTGCCGGCGCACGAGCCGTTTCCGACCAAGTTCGAAAAGAAGAAAGACCCCTACCGCGCCCTGGTCCGCTCGGTGGTGTACCAGCAGCTCTCCGGCAAAGCCGCGGCCACCATCCTTGGGCGCGTCGTGGCGCTATTCCCGGACAAGGACTTTCCCGATCCCGAGGATTTGCTCGAAGTCAGCCCGGAAACGCTGCGCGGCGCTGGGCTCTCGCGGCAGAAAATCGCGGCGCTGAAGGACGTGTCGCAAAAGCGAATCGACGGCATCATCCCCCCGGCGCGCGCGCTCTCGCGGCTGCCCGACGAGGACATCATCGAGCGCCTCACCGCCGCCAAGGGCGTGGGGCGCTGGACGGTGGAGATGTACCTCATCTTCACCCTCGGCCGGCCTGACATTCTGCCGATCGACGATCTCGGCGTGCGCAAAGGCGCCGAGAAGCTTTACAAGCGCAGCTTCACGCCAAAAGAACTCGGCAAATACGGCGAACGCTGGGGCCCATGGCGCTCCGCCGCCGCCTGGCATTTGTGGCGCGCGACGGACACGCAGACGCCGGAAAAGAGCAAAATCTAGCTCTCCCGTCATTCCAGGGCGTGCGCAGCACGAACCCGGAACCCAGGGCGACCGCATCACCTTTCGATCGCCTGGATTCCGGATCACGCTCCGCGTGTCCGGAATGACGGAAATGTGCTAGGTTGATGCATGCCAGCCGTCGCCCGTATTGACCCCAAAACCGTGTTCGCGCCCGAGGAATGGGCGCGGCTATCGCCACGTTCGGCTTGGCGCGGACTGAGTCTGGTGGCCGGCGCTTGGGGGCTGATCTTCGCGGCGGGGGCCCTGTTCGTGCTCTGGCCCAATCCACTCACTTATGTGCTTGCTGTCATGCTGATCGGCGCGCGCCAGCTCGGGCTCGCCATCCTCATGCACGACGCCGCCCATGGCGCGCTGCACAAGGACCAGCGCATCAACGACTGGGTCGGTGACTGGCTCTGCGCAGCGCCGGTGGGCGCGCGGCTCGAAGCGTATCGCACCTATCATCTGAAGCACCATCGCTACACCGAGCAGCCCGAAGACCCCGATCTCGGCCTTTCCGCGCCGTTCCCGATCACGCGCGCTTCGCTGATGCGAAAAATCATCCGCGACCTAACTGGGCAAACCTTTTTCAAGCAGCGCATCACGCCGCTCTTTTCCAAACGACGGATGGAGGCGCGTGAAGGCGGCAATATCACCGCGCGGGCGGTGAATTCGTTCGTGCTGGTGAATGCGCTCTTGTTCGCCGGCCTCGCGCTCGGCGGAATTTGGTGGGCCTATCCGGCGCTCTGGATCGTGCCGATGGCGAGTTGGTTTCCGTTGGTCACGCGCCTCCGCAACATCGCCGAGCACGCCGTGGTCGATACCCAAGAAGACCCGTTCAGCCACGCCCGCACCACGCACGCCAATCTGCTCGAACGCCTCTTTATCGCGCCCTATTGGGTGCATTATCACGGCGAGCATCACGTCTTCATGCATCTGCCCTGTTACAATCTGCCCACGGCGCATCGCCTGCTCATGGCCAAAGGCTATCGCCGGCGCATGATTATCGCGCCGGGCTATCTCAGCGTTTTGCGCCAGGCCGCGCCGGCGCACTGAGTGCAGGTGGCGCGCCTCTTGGTGAGTTGGACCGCGAGCCTCCAGGCTCGCAAGGCGCTTTCGTGAGCAAGGCTGGCGATGCATGCGTGGACGCGCGCGCTCCAACCCCGTGCACGGCGCCTCACCCCACCCCCTGCCCCCTCCCCTCAAGAGGGAGGGGGTTCGCAACTATCGTGACCATGGGCACATCGCCCGGTCGGCGCCGCGCTTATGTTGGTTTCATCGAAACACGAACACCAACCCGGAGCCCGCCATGACCAACACCACCCTCACCCAGAAGCTGATTTCCTTGGCCGCCGCCGCC
>JANNFH010000211.1:0-12032 GCA_031379565.1 Alphaproteobacteria bacterium | reverse complement strand
AATTTCACGGCGTAACCGCCGCCGGCGCGCCATTTGCGCTTGGCAAGGGCGGGCCGCCGTGTTCGGCGAACCAGGCGATGGTGTTGGTGACCTTGGCGATCATGCCGGTGGGGCGGGCGGCGATGTCGTGCGGGCTGCCTGGAATGAGGATGAGCCGCGTCGGCAGGCGCCGCAGCCGCAGCGCTTGATAGAATTGCTCGGCTTCGCTGGACGGCGTGCGGTGATCTTCCTCGCCCACCATCACAGCAGTCGGCGTGCGCACATTGCCGACGCGAGAGAGGGGCGAACGCGCCCAATAGCGTTCTTGCGCGCCCTCTTCCCAGGGCATCTCACCAAACCAATAGCGCGCCACCTGGGTGTAGATATCGGCGGTGAGGGCAAAGCTGGTCCAATTGATCACCGGCTTTTGCACCATCGCCGCGGCGAAGCGATTGGTCGTTCCCACAATCCACGCGGTCAGCACGCCTCCGCCCGATCCGCCGGTAACGTAGAGCCGGGACGGGTCTATCGGCTCATGCACCATCGTTGCATCGACGACGCTCATCAAATCGTCGTAATCCTGCCCTGGGTAGGCATGGTGGATGGCGTTGCCGAATTCGCCGCCATAGCTGATCGAGCCGCGCGGATTTGAATAGACCACGATATAGCCGGCGGCGGCGTACATTTGCACTTCCGCGGAAAACACCGGGCCGTAGGACGCAAACGGGCCGCCGTGAATTTCGAGCAGTAAAGGATAGCGCTGGCTCGGATCAAAATCCGGAGGGCGGACGATCCAGGCGTCAATGGCGCGGCCATCGGCGCTCGAACGCGCAACGATGTGCTCGGCGGTCGGGATGGCTTTTCCGGCGAGCAGATCTTCGTTCAGCGCGGTCAGCCTGCGTGTGGCGCCGCCCGAACCGATCACCAGATCCGCAGGCCGGCGCGGATTTGTGATCGTGGCGGCAAAGCGCCCCGCCCGGTTCACCGAATAGGCGCCGCTGGTATAAGGCCTGCCGATATCAGTGCCGCCGATATGTTCGAGCAACGTCGTGACGCGCCCGCCGCTAGCGCTGATGCGCGCGAGTTGGGTGACGCCATGGTTGGCGGTGAGAAAGTAGATCGAATTGCCCACCCATTGCGGCGAGACCACGTCCCTGTCGAAGCCCGCCGTGATCGAATGCGGCGCTGCGCCATCGGCGCCTGCAATGTAGAGTTCGCTAACCTGGTACCCCTGATCATGATCGTCGAAGCCCACGTAGGCCAGCCGGCGCCCATCCGGCGACAATACCGGCTGCGATTCCGGGCCATCGCGGCTGGTCAGGCGCGTGACGGCGCCGCTCTCGATGTCGAGCGCGTAGATATCGGATTCGACCGGGTCGTATTCATAGCCGTCTTCGGCGTTGGCAGAAAACACAAGTCGGCGTCCATCCGGCGACCACGACAGGCGCCCATCATGATCACGCGCGTCGAACGTCAATTGGCGCGGCGCGCCGCCATCGGCCGGCAGCACAAAGATCTGGGTATGACCGGCGGGAACAAAACCAATTCCGTCAAACTGATAGATGACGCCGTCAATTACGCGCGCGGGCTCGGCCCAGTGCGCGCCCTCGGGTTGGTCGGGCAGACCCACGGGACTCGGCCCGCTTTCCGCCACGAGCATTTGAAACGCCAGCGTGCTCCGATCGGGCGACCAGGTGAGATTGCTGGCGCCGGAGGGCAAGCGCGCGAGCGTCGCCGAGCGCTGGGTGTCGAGATAGAAAACGCGAACTTCGTTGACGCCGTTTTCGCTGGCATTGTAGGCGATGGCGCGCCCATCCGGCGCCCACACCGGGGAGGAATAGCCCCCCGGCCCTTGCACCAGCGGGCGATGGTTTTGGCCGTGCTCGTCCACCAGCCAGATCGAGCGGCGGAACTGGTCGGTCATGATGTCGGCGGAAACGCGCTCATAGGCGACGCGGTGGCCGTCGGGCGAGATCTGCGGATTATCGGCGTATTCGAGATTGAACACGTCCGCGGCGGTGAAATGGCGCGCCGGCGCGCGAAGCGGCTCGGCCAACGCCGCCGAAGCGAACATGAAGGCGGCCAAGGCCGTGGCAAAACGGATCATCATGAGCCCTTCCCCTGGCGCAGGTTTAGCCGTCGGCGGGCAGTGAGCAACGCGCGCTCGCCTAGTGCGCGAACAACCCGGCCAAAACCGCTCACATTCCCACCAAAAACGCATGTTTCGCCGCCCTTTTTCGGGGAGCACGCAAAATCAAAGCCGGCGGCGGCGGGAGCGCTAATCGTCTTTGTGTTCGGCCCGCAGCTTGGCCCATTGGTCGAGCCGCTCCTTGATCGGAGCTTCGCGGCCGCGGCCTTCGGGGGCGTAGAATTGTTGGCGCTTCATCTCGTCCGGAAAGTAATTCTGGCCGGAAAAACCGCCTTCGGCATCGTGGTCGTATTGGTAGTTCGCGCCGTAGCCGATGTCCTTCATCAGCTTGGTCGGGGCGTTGCGGATGTGCAGGGGCGGCCCAAGCGTTCCGGTTTCCTGCGCCGCGCGCTTGGCCGCGCCCCAAGCCTTGTAGGCGGCGTTGGATTTTGGCGCAGTGGCGAGATGGATCACCGCTTGCGCCAGATGCAGCTCTGCTTCCGGCGCGCCGATGAAATGCACGGCGTCCTTGGCGGCGTTGGAGATCAAGAGCGCGGTCGGATCGGCGAGGCCGACATCCTCAGCAGCAGCGCGAACCAGGCGCCGCGCGATGAACAATAGATCCTCGCCGCCGGCGACCATGCGCGCGAGCCAGTAGAGCGCAGCATCCGGATCGGAGCCGCGAATGCTTTTGTGCAGCGCGGAGATGAGATTGTAGTGCTCTTCGCGGTCCTTGTCGTAGGCAGGCGCGCGTTTTTGCAACAACTCGCCAAGCGCCTTGGCGTCGAGCTTTGGCTTAGCCGGGAAGGTGAACGTCTCCTCCGCCAGCGTAAGCAGATAACGCCCATCGCCATCGGCCAAATTACAGAGCGCGGCGCGCGCATCCTCGGTCAACGGCAGCTCTTGGCCAATCAGCGCTTCAGCACGTCGCAACAACAATTCGAGCGCCGCTTCCTCAAGGCGTTTCAGCACAAACACTTGCGCGCGCGAGAGCAGCGCCGCGTTGATTTCGAAGCTGGGATTTTCCGTAGTGGCGCCCACCAAGGTCACGATGCCCTGCTCAACGTACGGCAAAAAGCCATCCTGCTGAGCGCGGTTAAAGCGGTGAATCTCGTCCACGAACAGCAGCGTGCCCTTGCCGCTGGCGCGGCGCGCTTTCGCGGTCTCAAATACTTTCCTCAGCTCAGCGACGCCGGAAAACACGGCCGAGATTTGCTGGAATTCCAGATCCGTCTCTTCCGCCAGCAAACGCGCGATCGTGGTCTTGCCCACGCCGGGCGGCCCCCACAGCACCATGGAAGCCAATCGCTTCTGGCCGACCATGCGCCCAATCGGCCCATCCGGTTTAAGCAGATGGTCTTGCCCGACCACCTCGCTGAGCTTTAGCGGGCGCAGCCGGTCGGCTAGCGGGCGCGGCGCGCCTTGGTCCATGCCGGCGGCTTGAAAGAGATCGGACATGGGGCAGAGGGTAGCACTCGGATCGCCAGCTTCTAGCCGCCAATCGTATAACTGGTACGGCGGCGGTTACATCCCAAACCGGATTTCGCCGCTTTGGCCGCCACGTTCCATGCCGATGACCCAAGCCTGCGATTGTGTCAGGGCGCGGTCGAGTTGCGCAGCGTCGCGGATCGGGGCGCCGTTGATCTCGTTGATAATATCGCCGGTTCGGAAGCCAACACGCGCGGCGACGCCGCTGCGATCGAGCGCCCGAATGAACACGCCGGCGGCGAACGGGTCCAGGCCGGCGGCTTCCGCGGTCGCTGGCGTCAGCGTGACGACTTGCGCACCCGAAAGCGGATGCCGGCCGGTGAGTTCGCGCGCCTCGGGCGCGCCGCCCGGCGGCGCTTCGGCGGTGGCGGTGATGGTGCGCGGGGTGCCGTCGCGAAGAATGGCGACCAGCACGCGCTCGCCCGGACGCTGCGTCGCGAATTGGTAACGCAGGCCGGCTTCATCACGTATCTCCGAGCCAGCAACCGAGAGAATGACGTCGCCGCGCTGAAGCCCGGCGCGCTCGCCGGCCGCGCGCGGATAAAGCTCGGTGACAAGCACGCCTTCCGGACGCGGCAGCCCCAGCGAACGGGCGAGATCCTGGGTCACCGTTTGCACGTGCGCGCCGAGCCACGGGCGCACCACGGTTTGCCCGCCGGATGCCGCAGATTCCACCACCCGCCGCACCATCTCGGCGGGAATGGCGAAACCGATGCCGTTGGAGCCGCCGCTCTCCGAGAAGATCGCGCTGTTGATACCCACAAGAGCGCCGTTCATATCCACCAGCGCGCCTCCGGAATTGCCGCGATTGATGGCGGCGTCGGTCTGGATGAAGAAGGCATAATCGCTGACGCCCACTTCGGTGCGCGCGAGCGCCGAGATGATGCCGCTGGTGACGGTTTGGGAAAGCCCAAACGGATTGCCGATGGCAAGCACCAGATCGCCAACTTGCAGATTGTGCGTATCGGCGAAGGGGAGCACTGGCAGGCGCTCGGCGCCGGTTTGGATGCGCAGCACCGCGAGATCGACTCGCGGGTCGGCGAGCAGCAATTCCGCGTCGTATTCACGCCGGTCCGCCAACACGACTTTCAGCGATTGTGCGCCCTCGATGACGTGGTTGTTGGTGACGATGACCCCATCGGCGCGGACGATGACGCCAGAGCCCAGCGATTGCTGCACCCGAGGTGCAGCAAAACGCCCGAAGAACGGATCGCGCGACATGCCCCCGCGCACGACGCGTTGGGCGTAGACGTTCACCACCGCCGGCCCCGCGCTCGCCGCCACCGGCGCGAAAGAGAGTTGCATCTGGCCTTGTGAACCGGGCGCGACCCGCGGCGCGGTCTGCGCTTGCACCAATTGCAGCATGGGCGCATCGCGCGGCGCACGCTCTTGCGCCGCCAATGGCGCCGCCACCAACGCGCCAGCCGCAAAGCCGCCAGCCACGAGCGGCAGCGCTTTCAAAACGGATGCGCGATTGATCTGCATGGACGCCTCGTTCAGCCACAACCGGCGCGCATCATGCCCGGTCAAGCGGCGGAAACATGGCGAGGCCCGGTGAGTTGGCCGCGCCTGCCGGTGTCCTCGTCGCTCGAAACGAAAAGGCCGCCCTGTTGGGCGGCCTGATACGTCTGCTGCTGGCCTCGCGGCGTCAGCCTTCGTCGGTGTAGATTGCTTCCGGGCGCGGGCCGCTGTCCTTGCCGCGGGCTTCTTCGTCGCGATCGACGAACTCGATCACCGCCATCGGCGCGTTATCACCATAGCGGAAGCCTGCCTTCAACACGCGGGTATAGCCGCCCGCGCGGGCCTTGAAGCGCGGCGCCAGCGTCTCAAACAACTTTTTGGTCTGATCGCGATCGCCCATGCGGGCGATGACGAGGCGGCGCGAGTTGAGATCGCCCTTCTTCGCCAGCGTGATCAACTTTTCGACCACCGGCCGCAGCGCCTTGGCCTTCGGCAGCGTGGTGACGATCTGCTCGTGCTTGATCAGCGCCGCGGACATGTTGCCGAACATGGCCTTGCGGTGGCTGGCGGTGCGATTGAGTTTCTTGAGTCCGTTGCCGTGGCGCATGGCCTAGTTCCCCTCGCCGGCGCGAGCCGGCGCTGCTGTTAGATCTGATCCTCGTATTTCTTGGCGAGGTCTTCGATATTTTCTGGCGGCCAATTCTCGACCGCCATGCCGAGGTGCAGGCCCATCGTGGCCAATACTTCCTTGATCTCATTGAGCGACTTGCGACCGAAATTCGGTGTGCGCAGCATTTCGCCTTCCGATTTTTGGATCAGATCGCCGATATAGACGATGTTGTCGTTCTTCAGGCAATTGGCCGAGCGCACCGAAAGCTCGAGCTCATCGACCTTCTTCAGAAGCGCCGGGTTGAACGGCAGGTCGGGCTTGTCGCCGCCTTCCTTCTTCTGCTTGGGCTCTTCGAAGGTGATGAAGATTTGCAATTGGTCTTGCAGGATGCGCGCGGCGTAGGCGATCGCGTCCTCGGGGCGGATAGCGCCATTGGTTTCAACTTCAATGACGAGCTTGTCGTAATCGAGCACTTGGCCTTCGCGGGTGTTGTCGACGCGGTAAGCGACGCGCTTCACCGGTGAATAGAGGCTGTCGATGCTGATGAGGCCGATCGGCGCATCATCCGGGCGGTTCTTCTCGGCCGGCACATAGCCCTTGCCGTTATTGATCGTGATCTCCATGCGCAAGGAGGCGCCGTCATCGAGCGTGCAGATGACGTGGTCGGGATTGAGAATCTCCATGTCGGAGACGGTCTGGATGTCACGGGCCTTCACTTCGCCGGGGCCTTCTTTTTTCAGCATTACCCGCTTGGGGCCTTCCCCGCGCATGCGAATGGCGACCTGCTTTAGGTTCAACACCATATCGGTGACGTCTTCGCGCACGCCTGGGATCGAGGAGAATTCGTGCACGACACCGTCGATCTGCACCGAGGTAATCGCTGCACCTTGCAGCGAAGAAAGCAGCACGCGCCGCAGCGCGTTGCCGAGCGTCATGCCGAAGCCGCGCTCGAGTGGTTCGGCAATCAGCGTTGCCCGCCGTGACGCATCAAAGCCGTGCTCAACTTGCGGCTTCTTCGGGCGGATCAGTTCAAGCCAGTTCTTTTCGATCGACTGCATGTTTTTTCGGTCCAATCAAACGGGCATTGCGCGCGCTCTGGCGCTTGCCCGGCAAAACTCTCACGCCGTTATACGCGCCGACGCTTCGGCGGGCGGCAGCCATTGTGGGGAATCGGCGTCACGTCGCGAATCGAGGTCACCGTAAAGCCAACCGCTTGCAGCGCGCGCAGTGCGCTTTCACGGCCAGAGCCAGGGCCCGACACGTTCACTTCAACCGTGCGCATGCCGTGTTCCATCGCTTTGCGGCCGGCGTCTTCGGCGGCGACTTGCGCGGCATACGGCGTCGATTTGCGCGAGCCTTTGAAGCCCATCGTGCCCGACGAGGACCAGGCGATGGTGTTGCCTTGCGCGTCGGTGATGGTGATCATGGTGTTGTTGAACGACGCCGCCACATGCGCCACGCCGGTGACGATGTTCTTGCGCTCACTCTTCTTAACCCGCTTTGAGTCCTTGGCCATTTCGCCCCGTGTCCCTTGTTATTTCTTGGTCGCTTGTTTCTTGCCGGCGATCGGCTTGGCCGGACCTTTGCGGGTGCGCGCGTTGGTGTGCGTGCGCTGGCCGCGAACCGGCAGGCCGCGGCGGTGGCGCAGGCCCCGGTAGCAGCCGAGATCCATCAGCCGCTTGATGTTGGTTGCGGTTTCGCGGCGAAGATCGCCTTCAACGGTATGATCGCGGTCGATGGTTTCGCGGATCTGCAACACTTCGGCGTCCGTCAGTTCACTCACGCGCCGTTGCGAAGCGATGCCGACCTTGCCGCAGATGTCCTTGGCGTGGGCTTTGCCGATGCCATGGATGTATTGCAGCGCGATTTCGACGCGCTTTTGAGTAGGAATATTGACGCCGGCGATGCGGGCCATGTGGGCGCTCCAAAACGCAATAATCGCGACGCCGCCGGCCCCTGCCGAGCAGGGACCAGTGAGCATCGCGGTTCAATCTTCGCGAAGGGGCGGTTATAGCGGGGCGAAATGCCGCGTCAACCGGGCGAAACGCGCTCATCTTGCGGCGTTTGCGCACCGTTCGCATCGTCAAAATGGCGACGCGATGCCTCAATGCAAGCCGTGTGGGTGATCGCCCATTCGCCAAGCGCGGCGAGGGGCGGGAGCAGGTCGCGGCCAAGCTCGGTCAGCGCGTAATCCACGCGCGGAGGCACGCTTGGCGTGACAGTGCGACGAACCATGCCGTCGCGCTCAAGCCCGCGCAGCGTAAGCGTCAGCATGCGCTGCGAAATACCCCCAATCATACGCTTGATTTCATTGAACCTTCGCGGCCCCTCTCCGAGCCGCATGATAATCAGAACGCTCCACTTATTGCCAATTCGGGAAAGAACCCCGCTCACGGCCTTGCAGTCGGGCGAGAGCCGGTCGGAAACAGGGAGGTGACCTGGTGAGGCCGGTTTGCGTTCTTGTGTGACTTTCATAGGTACTCATATAGTCTTGGTTATCTTTTTAGACCAGGGATAAAACAATGACCAACCTCCGCGGCGCTCAAGAACGCCATCGAATGGGGGTCGCGGCCATCGGGCAAAAGCTCCTGGGCCGGCAAGCCCGGCGCCATCATTGGCGCCAGTTTGGGCGCAGTCGGCGCGATCGCAATTGCGCAGTGTGCTGGGCGCCATCGACGTGCACTTGATGGTCAATCCCGAAATTTATTTGAACTACCGCGACGGCCAGATCGTCGGTGGTGAGATCACCGACGAAGGCTTGCGCGCCCTTATGCGCGGGTGGGTAGATCGCTTCGCCGATTGGGTGGGACGCCAGCGGCAATCCGGGTTGAGCTTCCGAGCGCTCAGGCGCGCGCGCCGATCGCCGCGGCGATAGCGCGCGCCACGGCCTCAACGTCAGCCATGCCATCTACGCCAACGAGCTTGCCTTGCTGGGTGTAGTGCCGAATCAACGGCGCGGTCTGGTCGAAATAGGCCTGCAACCGGACTCTGTAGCTCTCAGGGTTATCGTCGGCGCGGCCTTCCTCGGCGAAGCGCTTGGCGACCCGGGCGAGCAATTTTTCGGGATCGGCCTCAAGCCGGATCACAATATCGATGAGCTGATTGTGACGCGCCAACATGGCGTCGAGCGCTTCGGCCTGAGCTTCCGTTCGGGGAAAGCCGTCAAAGATGAAGCCTGCGGCGCCTTGATGGGCGCCAAGCGCTTGCTCTATCAGGGCGATGACGATCTCGTCCGAGACCAGCGACCCCGCGTCCATAATGGCGGCGACACGCAACCCAAGCTCTGAGCCCGAGGCGCGCGCCGCGCGCAGCATGTCGCCGGTGGAGAGCTGGACGTAACCACGTTCCGCCACCAGCCGCTTGGCCTGGGTTCCCTTTCCGGCCGCAGGCGGCCCGAACAGGATCAGGTTCATCTCTTGGTCACCGGGCTCGGATTGTTGCCGCGCAGCTTCGATCGCTTGATCAGCCCTTCATATTGGTGCGCCACCAAATGCGATTGAATCTGCGCGACCGTATCGAGCGTTACCGAAATGACGATCATCACCGAGGTGCCGCCAAGGTAAAACGGGATGCTGTAATAGACGATCAGGATTTCCGGCAGCAGGCAAACAATGGTGATGTAAGCCGCGCCGATCACGGTGAGCCGGGTCAGCACGAAATCGAGATATTCCGCGGTCTTTTTGCCGGGGCGAATGCCGGGCAAGAAGCCGCCATATTTGCGTAAATTGTCGGCGGTTTCTTCCGGGTTAAACACGATGGAGGTGTAGAAAAAGCAGAAGAAAATGATGCCCACCGCATAGAGCATCATGTGGCCCGGCTGGCCGTAGCCGATGAACGATTGCAGCGTCGTCACCCATTCGGGCTGGTTTGCGCCCATGCCGAGAAAGCCGATCACCGTCGATGGCAACAGCAACAGCGAAGACGCGAAAATCGGCGGGATGACGCCAGAGGCGTTGATCTTCAGCGGCAGGAACGAACTTTCGCCCATGAACATGCGATTGCCCTGCTGACGCTTAGGATATTGCACCACCAGGCGCCGTTGCGAGCGCTCGATGAAGACGATGAACACGATCGCGCCCAGCATCACCGCCGTGATGAGGAAAATCGCGAATGGGTTGATGTCGCCCACGCGCGCCAGGCTCAAAGTCTGCGCCAACATGCGCGGCAAATCAGCGACGATGCCGGCGAAGATGATGAGCGAAATGCCGTTGCCGACGCCGCGCGCGGTCACCTGCTCGCCCAGCCACATCAGAAACAGCGCGCCGCCCGTGAGCGTAATCACGGTCGAAGCGACGAAGAAGATGCCGGGATTGGAAACCACCCCAGCGCTCGATTGCAGGCCGATGGCGATGCCGTAGGATTGTACCAGCGCCAGCACCAAAGTGAGATAGCGGGTGTATTGGTTGAGCTGCTTGCGCCCGGCCTCGCCTTCCTTCTTCAACCGCTCAAGCGAGGGGATCGAGGTGGACATCAGTTGGGTGATGATCGAAGCGGAGATGTAAGGCATCACGTTCAGTGCGAACACGGCCATGCGCTCGACGGCGCCGCCGGAAAACGTGTTGAACATGCCCAGGATGCCGTTGGCTTGCTGCTGGAACGCCTGCGCAAAGGCTTGAACGTCGATGCCTGGAATCGGAATGAAGGTTCCGAAGCGATAAGCGATTAGCGCGCCCAGGGTGAACCAGATGCGCTTTTGAAGGTCGGTCGCTTTCGCGAAAGCCGCGAAATTGATGTTGGCTGCGAGCTGCTCTGCGGCGGATGCCATGAGGGCGGTTTACTCCACATTGTTTCCTCCCCCGCCGCCGGGAAAGGTGGCGAGCGAAGCGAGCCGGAGGGGATATCGACTGGCGCTCGCGCCGCCCCCTCAGTCTCACGGCTTCGCCGCTCGACAGCTTCCCCCAGGGATCGCTGCGCAATCCCGTTTTCCCAAACCCGCTCGCGGCAGCGAGCGGGAGGCGGGGGAGCAAACTACGCCGCTGCTTCCGCCGCGGGGGGCTTCAGCAACGTCACCGAACCGCCGGCCTTTTCCACGGCGGCGATCGCCGCGGCCGAAGCGCCGGTTACAATGATGCTCACTTTGGACTTCAGTTCGCCTTGCGCAAGGAGGCGCACGCCGTCCTTCTTCCGCCGCAGCAGTCCGGAGGCGATCAACACGTCCTCCGTGATGTCGGCCTTGGCGTCGAGCTTTTTGTTATCAATGGCTTTTTGCAGCCGGCCGAGATTGACCCACTGCATCCGGGCCTGCGAGGGCGGGGTGAAGCCGCGCTTTGGCATGCGCATGTGCAGCGGCATCTGACCGCCTTCGAAACCATTGATCGAGACGCCGCGCCGGGATTTTTGCCCCTTCACGCCGCGCCCGCCTGTCTTCCCCTTGCCCGAGCCGACGCCGCGGCCGACGCGCATCAACTTCTTGGTTGAGCCGTCGTTATCGGCGAGTTGGTTCAGTTTCATCGCATTCGCTCCGCGGCGTTCGCCGGCTTATTTCACTATTTCGACCAAATGTTGAACTTTGCGAATCATCCCCAGCACCGAGGGCGTGTTCTCAAGTTCGACCACTTGCTGCGACCGCGTCAGGCCGAGGCCGACGAGCGTCGCGCGCTGGCTGCCATCGCGGCGGATCGGGCTGCCGATGCGGCGCACCTTGATCCTGGCGCCGACACCAGTCGTTTTCTTCTTCACCGCCATCTATCAACCCTCCGCCGGCACTTCGCCGAGGCTTGCGCCATCCTTGCGGCGGTTGACGAGATCAGAGACCTTCAGGCCGCGCCGGTTGGCGACGTGGCGCGGCGAGGTCTGCGTCTTCAGCGCATCGAAAGTGGCGCGCACCATGTTGTAGGGGTTCGACGAGCCTTTGGATTTCGCGACGACGTCCTGCACGCCCAGAACTTCGAGCACGGCGCGCATCGGACCTCCGGCGATGAGTCCGGTGCCGGGAGGGGCGGCGCGCAGCATGATTTTGCCGGCGCCCCAATGGCCGTGGCCGTCATGGTGCAGCGTGCGACCTTCGCGCAATGGCACCCGGATAAGCGATTTCTTGGCTTCCTCGGTGGCTTTGCGAATGGCTTCGGGCACTTCGCGCGCCTTGCCGTGGCCAAAGCCGACGCGGCCCTTCTTGTCGCCGACGACGACGAGCGCCGCGAACGCGAAATTCTTGCCGCCCTTCACCACCTTGGCCACGCGATTGATGGCGACGAGCTTATCGACGAATTCGTTGTCGCGATCATCGTCGCGACCTGGGCCGCCGCGATTGCGATCGTCCCTGCGACCGCGATCACCGCCGCCGGGGCCGCGTCCGCTGCCCCCGCCTGGGCCGCCGCCGCGACGTGGGCCGCGTGGGCCACGCGGGCCGCGCGGCTGCTCGGGTGG
>JANNFH010000198.1:0-8235 GCA_031379565.1 Alphaproteobacteria bacterium | reverse complement strand
CCGCCGGAGCTCAAAGTAGTGATGAGCGCGGAAAAGCTCACGCCGAGCGGCGAGATGGCGCCAAACGGACGCGCCTTCCGTTTCCGCATGCCCCATGCCATCCCGCCTTACCTCATCGCGATTGCGATCGGCGATCTGAGTTTCCGGGCGGTGGGGGCGCATACGGGAGTTTACGCCGAACCGGCAGTCTTAGACCGCGCGGCTTACGAATTTGCCGACACCGAGCGCATGCTCACCGAGACGGCGGCGCTCTACGGACCCTATCGCTGGGGCCGATACGACATCCTGGTGTTGCCGCCTTCGTTTCCCTATGGCGGCATGGAAAACCCAACGCTCACCTTCGTCACACCAACCGTGCTCGCCGGCGATCGCAGCCTGGTCTCGCTGATCGCGCATGAATTGGCGCATTCGTGGTCTGGCAATCTCGTCACCAACGCGACCTGGGACGATTTTTGGCTGAACGAGAGCTTCACCACCTATATCGAAGGGCGCATCGTCGAGACGCTTTATGGGCGCGAAGAGGCCGACATGGGCTATGTGCTGGCGTGGGCCGATATCCAAAGAGCACTCGCCGAGGAGCCCGCCTCGTCGACCGTACTGACCGCCCATTTTGAAAATCCGGACGATCCGGTCAGCGCCATCGTCTACGAAAAAGGCGCCGCGCTGTTGCGCCTGATCGAAGCGGAGGTCGGACGGACCCGTTTCGATGCGTATCTGCGATCCTATTTCGAACACCATTTGTTTCAGCCGATTACGACCACCGCCTTCCTCGCTGACATCCGCGACAATTTATTTCACGGCGATACCGCGCTTGATCAACGCCTGCAGCTTGACGCCTGGACCGGCCAGCCTGGCCTGCCGTCAAACGCGGCGCCGCCGCGCTCTGGAGCGCTGGACCGGGTCGACGCCGCCGCCGCCGCGTTCACGGGCGGCGGCCCGCTTCACGATGCGCCGTGGGCGTCCTGGGGAACATTGCAGCGGCAGCGCTTCCTCCGCCGCCTGCCGTTGACGCTCAACACATCGCAGCTTGGCGCGCTTGAGCACGACTTCTCGCTCAACGAAACCAGCAATTCCGAAATCCTGTTCGACTGGCTAACCATCGCCGTTCGGCATCGCTACCTGCCGGCCGTTCCCGCGCTCGAGCGCTTCCTGCTGGCGCAAGGGCGCTGGAAGTTCGTGTTCCCGCTTTACCGCGACCTGATGCGTCAGGGCGAATGGGGCGCGCCGATTGCGCGGCGCATCTATGCGCGGGCGCGGCCGATGTATCATTCTGTGTCGCAAACGGCGATTGACACCGTGGTCACGAACTGAGCGACCTTAAGCGTCGAGCGGCAATTCGGTGGTGTCCTTGATGTATTCGAGCACGATGCTCGATTCGATATGCGCCACCGCCGCGCAGCGCAGCAATTTGGATTGCACGACCTGCTGGAAGTGCGGCAGGTCGCGCGAGACGATCTTAACGAGGTAATCGGCCTCGCCGGTGAGCGCCACGCAGAGCGTTGCCTCCGGCATTTGCCCGATGACCTTGCGAAACAGCTGCACATTGCCGGCTGAATGATCGCGCAGACGCACGCGGATAAAAGCTGCGCACGAAAGCCCCGCGCGCTCGGCGTCGACCAGGCCGACAATGCCGCGCAACACGCCGATTTCCTTGAGCCGCCCCAGCCGGCGCGAGACTTGGCTTGGCGACACGCCCGCCTCTGCCGCCAGTTCGGCCTGCGAAACCGATGCATCTTGCTGCAGCGCCCGCAACAAGCGCTGATCGGCGGCGTCGAATTCAATCATCACTCATCCGATAAATGGCGATTTAACGCATGCTTCATGCGTGATTGTGGCCATTATGTCAAGATTTGCACTGATCTTGCGGCAATGCTGCGATACTCTCCCACCCTGTGAAAGCCATGAGCAAGCCATCAGCCGCCGCTGCCAGCACCCAGCCCGATTGGCGCGCCGTTGCGCACCTGGTGCAGCGTTCGCGCGCCATGGATGCACTGGAAGAGCAGCGCCTCGCGCCCGAGGGCAAGATCTTTTATCAATTCTCCGCCCGCGGCCACGATATGGCGCAAGTGCTGCTGGGCTTGCAGCTCACCCACCCGAAGGACGCGATCTGCGGCTATTATCGCTCGCGCCCGATCCTGCTTTCGCTCGGCGTCGCGCTTGAAGAAGCGCTGGGCTCGTCGATGGCGCGCTCGGGCGGCTATTCCGATGGGCGCGACATCGGCGCGGTGTTCAATTATCCCAATCCGGACGGCGCCTCGGCGCTGCCGATGTGCGGCGGCGTCGGCGCGCAATACACGCCCACCGCCGGCTACGCCCAGGCGATCGAATATCATAGCAAAGCGCTGAACGATGCCGCTTACGAGGGCGCAATCGGGGTCGCGCTTGGCGGCGACGCGTCAGTCGCGACCAACGGCTTCTGGGCGGCGCTGACGATGGCGACGACATTGAAGCTTCCGATGCTGTTTTACATTGAGGACAATGGCTTCGGCATTTCCGTCCCCGGCCATTTTCAAACCCCTGGCGCCAATATCGCCGCCAATTTGCAAAGCTTTTCTGGGCTCCACCTGCTTGATGGCGACGGCGCCGAACCGGTAGTCGCGGCTCGCTTGATTGCCGATGCGGTCGCGCATGTGCGCGGCGGCGCCGGCCCTTGTCTGTTGCGGCTGACGGTGCCGCGGCTGGAAGGCCATTCGTTCCAGGACACGCAAAGCTACAAATCCAAACAAACGATCGAAGCGGAATGGGCTCGCGATCCGTTGCCGAAACTGAAGGCGCAACTGGTTCCCACGCTGATGAGCGAGGCAGACTGGGCCGCAAGCGAAGCGGCAGCACTAACGGCGGTGGAAGAAGCCTTGAGCAAGGCTGAGGCGCGGCCCGTGGCGGCGCCCGCTTCGGTCATGCGCTTCGTGTTCAGCGAAGGCGCAAATCTGCTGCAGCGCAAAGGCGGCCAATGGCGTGAAGGCTACCGGCCTCCCGCTTCAAGCGATGCGCCGCAACCCCAAGGCGCGCGTATACCCATGGCGATCGCCATTCGGCGCACGCTCGACCATGAACTCGCCATCAATCCGCGCTTGATGGTCTTCGGTGAAGACGTAGGCCCGAAGGGCGGCGTGCATGGCGTCACCGATGGCCTACAAAAGAAGCATGGGTCCCAACGTGTTTTCGACACCAGCTTGTCGGAGGAAGCGATTATTGGCCGCGCCGTCGGCATGGCGCTGGCGGGCCTAGCGCCGGTGGCGGAAATTCAATTCCGAAAATATGCGGATTCCGCGGTCGAGCAGATCAACGATTGCGGCACTATGCGCTGGCGCACGGCCAATCGCTTCGCCGCGCCCATCGTGGTGCGCATGCCGATCGGGTTCGCCAAGTGCGGAGACCCCTGGCACAGCCAGACCAACGAAGTGCAATTCGTGCATTCGCCGGGCTGGCAAGTCGTCGTTCCCGCCAACGCAGCGGAAGCGGTCGGCCTATTGCGCACGGCGATGCGCGGCAACGATCCGGTGATGTTCTTCGAGCACCGCGCATTGCTGATGAAGCCCAGCGCGGCTTATCCCGGCGACGATTTCACGCTGCCATTCGGCGAGGCGCGCGATGTGGCGATGGGCGAGGACATCACCATTATCACCTGGGGCGCGATGGTGGAGCGCTGCGTGGAGGCGGCGAAGGACTTCTCCGCCCACATCATCGATTTGCGCACCTTGGCGCCGTGGGACAGCGAAGCGGTGCTGGCCTCGGCGCGGCGAACCCGGCGCTGCTTGGTCGTGCACGAAGATCTCGGCACGGGCGGTTTCGGCGCCGAGATCGCCGCTGTGCTGGCGCAGGAGGTGTTTCTTGATCTTGACGCACCGATCACACGCCTGACCATGCCCGATATCCCCAGCCCGCATCATCCCGATCTGATGGAATGGGCACTGCCCTCGGTGGCGCGCATTCGCGACAAGATCGAACATCTGGTGCGGTTCTAATGAGCGCACGCGTTGAAATCCGCATGCCGCTTGAGCAGGAAGGCGACAAATCGGTGGTGCGCGCCTGGCTGAAGCAAGTGGGCGACCGGGTGTTGCGCGATGAAGCGATTGTCGAGATCGAGACCGACAAGGTAGCGATCGAAGTGCCCGCGCCCGCCGACGGCGTGCTCGCCGAGATCGCCCTCGAAATCGGCGCCGATGCGCCCGCTGGTGCGCTGTTGGGATTGATCGCCTCCGTCATTCCGGACGCGCAGAGCGCGATCCGGAACCCAGTAGGTCGCAAGACGCCGCGGTCCCTGGGTTCCGCACCCTCACCCGCCGCCGAGCCCCCAAATGACGGGAGAGAGCAACGACTATCGCCGCTGGTGCGCCGGCTGATCGCCGACAACGCCGTCGAAATTGCGGCCATTGTCGGCAGCGGCCGCGACGGGCGCGTCACGCACAGGGATGTTATGGCGTTCGTCGAGCAGGGCAAAGCTGGACCGCCAGCGCCCTCGCCGGCAACTTTACCATTGGCTGACAAGGCTAGCCGCAGCACGCGCGTGCCCCACGATTCCATGCGCCGCAACATCGCCGAGCACATGACCCGCTCACTGGCGACGGCGCCGCACGTCACCGCCGTGTTCGAAGCCGATTTCAGCGCCATCATGGCCCATCGCAAGCGTCACAAAGCAGCTTACGCGCAAGCCGGCGCGCCGCTCACTTATTCGGCCTACATCATTCTCGCAGCGGCGGCGGCGATGGAGGCCGCACCAAACGTCAACAGCCGCTGGCATGACGACGACCTCGAATTGTTCGAGGACGCCAATATCGGCATCGCCGTGGCGCTGGGCGATAAGGGCCTTATCGTTCCCGTCATCGCCAAAGCCCAGACGCTATCGCTGAAGCAGATTGCCCAGCGCCTCGGCGAGCTGACCGAGAAGGCGCGCGCGGGGAGACTGACGCCCGCCGACGTGCGGGGTGGCGCCTTCACGATTTCCAATCACGGGGTTTCCGGCTCGCTGCTGGCGGCGCCTATCATCATCAACCAACCGCAATCGGCGATTCTGGGTATCGGCAAGCTTGAAAAGCGCGTCATCGTCCGAGAGATCGATGGCGCCGATACGATCCAGATCAGGCCGATGGCCTACGTTTCACTCACCATCGATCACCGCGTGCTCGATGGCCATCAGACCAATGCCTGGCTGACGCACTTTGTTGAGACGCTCGAGAACTGGCCCTCGGAGGATTGATCATGCTGGACGCCATCGCGCCAATGCCGCCCGATCCCCTGCTCAAGGTGATGAAAGCGTTCCGCGAAGATCCGCGCGAAGACAAGATTGATCTCGGCGTCGGTGTCTACAGAGACAGCGCCGGCAACACACCGGTGATGGCGGCGGTGAAGGAAGCGGAGCGTCGGCTTCTCGCCGAGCAAACAACGAAAGTCTATGTCGGCCAGCAGGGCGACGCTGAATTCCTACGCTTGCTCGGCGAGCTGGCGTTCGGCGACCTCGCCGATGGTCTGGTGTCAATCCAGGCCGTCGGCGGCACTGGTGCGCTGCGCCTCGGCTCGGAATTGTTGCGCGCGGCGGGCGCGGAGCGCGTGCTGTTGCCCACGCCGTCGTGGCCAAACCATCCCGCCATCATCGCCGCATCCGGTTTGCAGAAGATCGCCATCCCATTCTTCAATGTTGCCGAGCAACGCATCGATCTGGACGCCTTAGTCTCTGGTTTTGAGCAAGCCAAGCCGGGCGACGCGGTGATCCTGCAAGCGTGCTGCCACAATCCACTGGGCGCGGACTTCACGTTGCCGCAATGGGAAATCCTCGCCGAGGCGCTGCGTGAGCGCCAGCTCACTGCTTTCGTCGATCTCGCCTACCAAGGCTTCGGCGATGGCATCGAGGAAGACGCCCGAGGCGTTCGCCTGATCCTTGGCCGCGTGCCAAATGTGGTTGTCGCGGTTTCAGGCGCCAAATCGTTCGGACTTTATCGCGAACGGGTCGGCGCGCTCTATGTCAAGTCGGCGCCAGGCGCGCGCGACGCGGTGATGAGCAATCTATTCGCAATCGCGCGCGCCAATTATTCAATGCCGCCCGATCACGGCGCCTCTTGCGTGCGCACGATTTTGAGCGATTCCGCGCTCTCGGCGAAATGGCGCAGCGAGCTGGATGCGATTCGGGCTCAGATGAAGACGACGCGAGCGGCCTTGGCGGCCGCGCGCATCAATTCCATACCCATGCATCTGATCGCCGCGCAGAAAGGCATGTTCTCAACGCTGCCGCTCTCGGCCAAGCAAATCGAGACGCTGCGCGCCGAGAACGGAATCTACATGACCGGCGCCGGGCGCATCAACGTGGCCGGTTTGCGCAAGGCGGAAATCGCGCGCTTCCTCGATGCACTGGCCGCCGTGGCGTAGGCTTATGGCCCGCCGGCGTCCACGCCGGCTAACTTTCGCTTAATGCAATGATGCCGGCGAGGACGCCGGCGGTCCATAAATGCTGCTAAGCCGCGTTCATGGTCAGCAGATCGTAGCTGGCCACCGCCTCCCCACTCTGGTTGGTGACAACAACATCCCAGCGTACCTCACCCTGATCGGGCTTGCGCAGGGTTTTTTCCTTCACCGTAAGTGCAACTTCAATTGAATCACCGGGCTTCACCGGCTTTACGAAACGCAGATTGTCGAGCCCGTAATTGGCCAGCACCGGGCCGAGATCGGGGTCGACGAAGAGCCCCGCCGCGAAGGCCAAAATGAGATAGCCGTGGGCGACGCGCCCGCCGAACAACGGATTGGCTGCAGCGGCGGCTTCATCCATGTGCGCGTAGAATTTATCGCCGGTGAATTCCGCAAACTGCTCAATATCCGCCAGCGTGATTTCGCGCGCCTTGGTTTTAAGCTGATAGCCAATCGGCAGATCGTGGAATTTGCGCCGGAACGGGTGCGAGCCTCCCTGCGTCGGCGCGCCGGCGAAATATTTGTGTGTCACAGCGCTCAAGACGCGCGGGCTGCCCTGCAACGCCGTGCGCTGCATGTAGTGCTTTACCCCGCGGATGCCGCCCATTTCCTCGCCGCCGCCGGCGCGGCCGGGGCCGCCGTGCGTCATGTGCGGCATCGGCGAGCCGTGGCCAGTGGATTCCTTGGCGCTGTCGCGGTCGATGAACGCGATGCGGCCATGAAAGGCGCCGGCGGCGAGGACGACGTTCTTGGCGAATTCCGCGTCATGGCTGAACACGCTCATCACCAGCGAGCCTTTGCCGCGATTGGCGAGGGCGATGGAATCGCCCGCATTGTCATACGGCATCAGAGTCGCGGCCGGGCCGAATGCCTCAACGTCGTGGACGCTGCGCACGTCCCAAGGCTTGTCGCAACGCATCAGGGTGGGTGAGAGGAAGGCGCCATTCGGATTGACTGGCGCGGCGTTGGGATCACCAAACACGATCGGCGCATCGCGCGAGATCTCAGCGATTTTGGCGCGCACGTCCTCGCGCTGCGCCTGCGAAACCAGCGCGCCCATGCGCGTGGCTTCCTCCCGCGGATCGCCAGGCGTTATCTTGGCAAGCCGCGCGGTGAGCGCTGCTTGCGCCGCATCCATCAGCGCCTTGGGCACAAAGGCGCGGCGGATGGCGGTGCATTTTTGACCCGCCTTGGCAGTCATTTCCTTGGCGACCTCCTTGATGAAGAGATCGAATTCGGGGCTCTCCGCGCTTGCATCAGGCCCGAGCACGGAAGCGTTGAGCGAATCTTGCTCGGCGATGAACCGGACGCTCTCACGCTGAATCACAGGGTGGCTTTTGAGTTTGGCCGCTGTGCTGGCTGAACCGGTAAACGAAACGATGTCTTGCACATTGAGGTGTTCGAAGAGATCGCCGGTCGAACCTCCAATCAATTGCAGCGCGCCGGGCGGCAGCACATTGGCCTCCGCCATGATGCGCACGGCGTGCTCGGCCAGATAGGAAGTGGCGCTTGCGGGCTTCACAATCGCGGGGACGCCGGCGAGAAACGTCGGCGCCAGTTTCTCCAGCATGCCCCAAACCGGGAAGTTGAACGCGTTGATATGAACCGCGACCCCTTGCAACGAAGTGTAGACATGCAGACCCGAGAATGTGCCGCCACGCGAGAGGCTTTCGAGAGCGCCGTCGATCAAGATGCGCTCGTCCGGCAATTCGCGCCGGCCCTTTGATTGATACACCGCGAACGTGCCGATGCCGCCATCGATGTCGATCCACGCATCGGCTTTGGTGGCGCCAGTATTATAGCTGAGCGCGTAGAGTTCCTCCTTGCGCGCGGTCAGCG